>JAZNDV010000203.1:0-17809 GCA_045588285.1 Eubacteriales bacterium | reverse complement strand
TATATGCAAAGACGATTTCCGCCCCCTGGGGGAACAGTCTCATGGAAGAAATATCCTGTCCCCGGTTCAGTACAAGGCAATCCCCTACCGTATCCAGAAATACTACGCCGTAGGGATCTTGAAACCGCAACGCCGTCAACCGGAAGGGTTTACAGTCCGGAAGAGATACGGTGTCGTTAATCAGCGATTTTTCAAACCGTAACGGTATATTTTTCGAAACAAAATCCGCTTGGCCTACCCCTGCCGTTACCGCAGTAACTTGATCGCCGCAGGTGGACGTAAGAAGAAGATGTTCACACCAGTCCACCCCGTTTTTTACCGTAACCGGACACTCATGAATCCCTTGATCCCAAAGATATTTCCCAACGCAGCACAAGACGTCTGCCGAGGGCAGGATCTCCCCGGTCTCATCATAAGTACGCAGAACGAACCCCTGCTCTTCCTCGGAGATCTCCGCGGAGATTCCGGTATAATTTTGGGGTCTTTTCCCGAATAACACTTCCTCTGAAAAACTACGCACCAAACTTTCCTGTCCCGTCATCATAAACCATCGCTCCTTTCTTGATACAGTATATCGGAGCGGCAGATAAAAAAAGACCTCCCAAAGGGAAGGTCTTAAAATATTCAGATTTGGGACAGTGATAAAATCTCCTCTTCCGTCAGTTCCCGGAACTGCCCGGGGGCAAGGGCGGGGTCAAGGGGCAATCCCCCCAACGACGAACGGTGTAATCCCATCACCCGATTGGAAACGGCGGCAAACATGCGCTTGACCTGATGGTATTTCCCCTCCGAAAGAAGAATCCGGCAGGTGGTTTCTCCGGTCCGGAACACCCGGCAAGGCAACGTCTTCTCTCCGTTTTCCAGGGTCATGCCCGGCTCGATAACGGCAATATCTGCCTCGGACAAAGGCCGGGCAAGGATCACTTCGTATTCCTTTTGGGCGTGATATTTGGGAGACATCAGCCGATGGTCGAACGCTCCGTCGTCGGTCAGAAGCAGTAAGCCGGTGGTATCCTTGTCCAACCGCCCCACACAAAAGAGGCGTTTGCGGTATCGTTCCGGAAACAGTTTCAGCACGCTTTCCGGAATATCTTCCGTGGTACAGACCGTATCCGCCGGTTTGTGGAGCATGAAATAGAGGTGCTCCCGAAGATCCAATTCTTCTCCGGCAAAGCAGACGGTATTGCGGGAAGTAACCGATGCATCGGCTTTTTTCACGGGAATTCCGTCCACCGTCACGAATCCTTTGCGGATTGCGTCCCGACATTCTTTCCGTCCTTTTCCCGTCCCCATGGCACAGGCGGCGTCCAATCGCATCGCAAATCATCTCCCTTCTTCCTCGATTTTGCGCTTTATATTTCCATTTTACCACATTTATGGGGAAATGTAAAGAGAATTTCGTACAAAAATCGAAATATTTCGGAAACCCCTTGATATTTTATCTCGTTTATAGTATAATAGAGGACGAAGCGGGTCTTGCACGACTTTGCCTTGTGAACCATGTCAGGCAGGAAACTGAGCAGCATTAAGCAAACGGTAAGGGGCGTAGCAATCAACCCGCTTCTTTTCAGAAAAAAATTCAACCTCGGAGGATAATTCATGTACTACGCATTATACCGAAAATACCGCCCTTTGTCCTTCGGGGACGTTTTAGGGCAGGACGCCGTTACCGAAACCTTACGCAGGCAGGTAGCGACGGGACAGATCTCCCACGCCTATCTGTTCACCGGAACACGTGGGACCGGAAAAACCACCTGCGCCAAAATTTTAGCACGGGCAGTCAACTGCCAAAATCCTCAAAACGGGGATCCCTGCAACGAATGTGCCATCTGCAAAGGACTGTTGGAAGGCACGCTGTACGACGTAGAAGAGATCGACGCCGCCTCCAACAACGGGGTGGAAAATATCCGTCAGATCCGGGAAGAAGTGGTTTACGCTCCCACGGCGGCAAAGTATAAAGTATACATTATCGACGAAGTTCATATGCTCTCGGCAGGTGCGTTCAACGCGCTGTTGAAAACCTTGGAAGAACCCCCTGCCCACGCCATTTTCATTTTGGCGACCACGGAAATCCACAAAGTGCCGGCGACGATTCTTTCCCGGTGCCAGCGGTTCGATTTTTTGCGTCTTCCCAAAAAGACGTTGATCGGTCAATTCCGATCCATCCTTGAAAAAGAAGGAAAAACCCTGGACGAAAACGCCTTGGATCTGATTGCAGAATTGGCGGACGGATCTTCCCGGGACGGACTTTCCATTTTAGACAAAGTCATTGATCTGGAAACCTACGAACAGGTAGAGAACGTCTTGGGAGTGATTCCGAAGAAACGGATCTTCGACCTTCTCACCTCCGCCGCCGACGGAGATACGGACACCATGTACCGGGCTGTAGAAGATATGTATAACGCCTCCGCAGATCTGGGAAGGCTCTGCACCAATTTGATGGACACAATGAAAGACGTAATGATCTTCCGTTCCGCAAAAGACCCCCGCTCTTTGTTGGAAAAAAGCGAAGCGGACGCCCAAGCCTTGACTGAAATTGCAAAACGGTTCCCTCCGGAACGGATTTTGTATTCTCTTAGAATCCTGCAGGAAACGGTGGCGTTGTTACCCCGTAGTTTGGACAAGCGTGCCGATACGGAAGTTTGCATGTTGCGTCTCTCCCGTCCCGACCTGCAACCGGATCAAAGAGATCTGGCGGCACGGTTGGCAACGCTGGAACAACAGTTACAAGAATGGAAAGAACAGAGTATTTCTAAAAAACCCGTTGCGGATATCCCCGAAACCATTCCGGGAAAACTGACCCCCGCACCGGCGTCAAATCCAAAACCGCAGCCGGAAATTACGAAAAAGAAGACCCCGCCGGTCTTTGACGATCCCTTCGCGGATCCCTCCGTCGCCTCGTCAGGAAGTTATCGCGAGCCGGAAGATCAGGTTTCGTCCCAGCCTCCCGTTTCCACGCCTCCGCCCAAGCCGGCACCGGTTCGGGAGCAACCCCGCCGGACGGATTATACCGCTGACAACACCTTCGTAGACGGATGGCAGCCCCTGACCGCGTGGCAGGACATAGCCCACTCCGTCAGCCGTGAAGACCGTATTTTAGGATTCCTTCTTGACCGAACGCCCGCCGTCTATCAGGGACGGACGATCTTAGTCATCGCGGAAGATCCGGAAGATTACCGGGAGATCAAAACCCCCGAATGCATGGCGTTGATCAAGTCCGCCTTGGCGGAAAACCGCAAAGAGGGTTATACCGTTAAAATCGAGCATTGCCCGGCGGATAAATACATTCCCCACGCCACCATAGATCATTTACAAAAAGAAAATCTCTTTGATTTCGGCGACGACGAAGAGATTCCCGAATATGAAGATTAAGGAGAATCCCCTATGAAAGTCCGTATCCCCAAACAAAACACCCAGGCAGAAATGATGAAACAACTTCAGGAATTTCAAGCAAATTCCGCAAAGATGGAAGAAGAATTGAACGAACGCGAATACGACGTTGCCGCCGGCGGCGGTGCGGTCAAAGTAAAGATCAAAGGAACCAAAGAGGTTCTCGAAATCAAAATCGACCCCGATCTTTTGGAAGACGCAAAAGAAGAACCGGAAATGCTGGAAGATCTTCTGATCACCGCCGTCAATCAAGCCATTGAAACCGTGGAAAAGACCAACGCCGACGAAATGGGCAAACTGACCGCAGGATTAAATCTGCCCAACATTCCCGGATTCTGATATGACCTACCGTTTTAATTCTCTGGAAGAATTGACCGAACATTTCCGGGCGTTGCCGGGCATTGGGGGGAAATCCGCCCAACGGCTTGCCTTTCATATCTTGAATATGCCCGAGAGAGACGCAAAAGCCTTTGCAGATGCAATCTTACGGGCAAAGGAATCGGTCAAGTACTGCAAGGACTGTCAAAATCTGACGGAAAACGAACTTTGTCCCATCTGCACCGACCCGTCAAGAGATCAAAGTACCCTTTGCGTGGTGCAAACCCCCGCCGATCTGATGGCAGTGGAAAAGACCCACGGTTACAAGGGGCTGTACCACGTCCTGCACGGTGCCATTTCTCCTATGGACGGCATCGGACCTGCAGATCTGAAGATCAAGGAACTTTTGGTGCGGGTGGCAGAACGTCCCATTCGGGAAATTATCTTAGCCACCGACCCCACGGTGGAAGGGGACGCGACGGCAATTTACCTTTCCAAACTGCTCAAACCCATGGAACTGAAGGTCTCCCGCCTTGCCTTCGGGCTTCCGGTGGGGGGCGATCTGGAATACGCCGACGAACTGACCTTGGCAAAAGCCATCGAAAACCGGAGGGAACTGTAACCGATGCTGAAAAACGACCACCCCATCTCCGAATCTCAGGCACGGCAATACTCCCCCCTCACCTTGGCGTATTTGGGAGACGGCGTATATGAACTTTTGGTTCGGGAAACATTAGTATTGCAGGAAAACCGTCCCAACGGACAGTTGCACCGTCAAGCACTGCAATTCGTTTCCGCTACGGCGCAAAGCAACGGTCTGGAAGCCATTCTCCCTCTTTTGACCGAAACGGAAGAAGCCATGTTCAAGCGGGGACGCAATTCCGACGCGGCAGGACACCGGAATTCGGATATCATTCAATACAAACGAGCCACCGGACTGGAAACACTGTTCGGATATTTGTACTTAATCGGAGATACCGAACGGTTAGAGGAATTATTTCAAAAGATTTATCAAGCTCTTTGTATATAACGTATTCCCGACATAGAAAATCTACGTCGGGATTTCTTCTAAGGAGGCTTACATGAAAGGGAAACTCAATTTGAAAGCCATCGTGTTGGATATTCTTTTTGCCGTTGCAGGAAGTTTTCTCTACGCCGCCGCCGTGCGAATGTTTATCGACCCGAATCACGTCTCCATCGGGGGCTTTGCGGGGATTAGCTCGGTATTGCATTATCTGTGGCTGTTTCCCATCGGGATTTCCTACTTGGGGTTGAACCTTCCCATGTTTTTCCTTTCCTGGAAAAAATTAGGAAGAACCTTCCTGATCAAAACCGTGTTTGCCACCGTGTTGGTTTCGGTCTTTTTGGACACGGTAGGATTTTTGCCGGTCTTCACGGAAAATAAATTGCTTGCGGCGATCGCCGGGGGCGTGTTATCCGGCATCGGTCTCGGCATCATTTACAGCCGAGGCATGGCGACGGGAGGGACCGACCTTTTGGCAAAATTGGTAAAAGGCTGGTTCCGGGGAATCAGTTACGGAAAGGTGATCTTGACCCTTGATATTTTGATCGTAGCCGTCTCTGCCATCGTTTACCGGGATCTGTGGTCGATCCTGTATTCCACCATTACCATCTGGCTTTCCACCACCGTGGTGGACACCATTTTAAGCGGTATGGAACGGGCAAAATGCGTCAGCATTATCACCGATAAAAAACAAGAAGTTTTGGACGGAATTCTGAAAGACGTGAACCGGGGCGCCACGGTGTGGGACGCAGAGGGGGGCTATACCAAGACCGGGCGGAACATCATTTTGGTAGTGGTTCGCAATTACGAATTATTCCACCTAAAACAGACCGTCAAATCCGCCGATCCCAACGCCTTTTTAATTGTCTCCGACGCCACGGAAGTATTGGGCAACGGTTTTCAGATTCACGAAGAAAGCAAATAAAAACAGCCAGAACCGAGGAGTATCATGCAGGTTTTATCCATTGGAAACAGTTTTTCCCAAGACGCACACAAATGGCTTCATAAATTAGCACAAAATCAAGGAATTTACTTAGAAACTGCCAATTTATACATCGGCGGTTGCAGCTTGGAAAAACACTGCTATAACTTAAAAAACGGTCTTTCCGCTTACGATCTTGAACCGAACGGAGACGGAAGCGAAAGGAAAATCGGCATTTCGGAAGCGTTGCAGTTAAAACCGTGGGATATCATTACACTGCAACAGGTCAGCGGTCTGAGCGGAATTTACGAAACGTACGAACCCTATCTTTCCGAGATAGTCTCGGTTGTAAAAAAAGTTTGCCCCGGCGCAGTCCTGTATTTTCACCAAACCTGGGCGTACGAAACCGACTCGAACCACGGAGATTTTGTAAGGTACGATAGCGATCAAACCCAAATGTACCGGTGCATTGAAAAAACGAGCCAAACCGCAGCACGATCCATAAACGCAACCTTGATTCCGGCGGGCAGGGTCATTCAGACCTTGCGGGAAACGCTGCCGGAATTTGATTACAAAAACGGCGGGAAGTCTCTTTGCCGGGACGGATTCCATCTATCGTTGGATTACGGCCGTTTTGCCGTTGCGGCAACCTGGCTGCGCACCATCACCGGGCAAGAAATTCAACCGTTACCCTTTGAAAATTTTGATCCCGGACTTATAAGAAAAATCGTTAAAGCCGTAAATGAAATATAAAATTACAAGGGCAATAGAATCTGCTCCTTGTATAGTTCCACAATTTTACTTTTGTATTTTTGTGGAATTTTTCTAATTGACTTTTTCCGCAAGCCGTGATATAATGAAGATAGGAAATACATGGAAAGGAGTGTCTAAAAAATGTATTTTTTGAAACGCGGTGCTGTAAAAAACGGGCTTTTGAGTTTTCTATTCCTTGGAATCACCTGCCTTCTTGTGTTTACCGGTTGTGCCGGAAATGAAACCGGTGTTTCCGGAACGTCTGACGGTACAGACCCATCGTCTTCCGGCTTCGTTTCGAATTCTTCTACCAACGACGGAACGGAGTATCTTTGGCGCGTCGATATCCCGACGGGTCCCTCGGACATCACGATTCCCCGCTCCTACCTGGTGATCGGCGAAAAGCAGTATTACGTACGGGAGAGTATTCCCGAAGTGGAGACCCTCAGCTCAGAGTGGACCTTCACGGGAACGGTCAACGTATCCATTGATTGGAGAGAAAACACCTACGACGTGGACGCGGATACGAAAACCATCGTTTCCAACTGCGTTCCCAAAGGAGCAAGGGTCTATCAGTGGAATCATTTTGCTGCGGTAGAATGCAGCGGCTTCTACGTGGTATTCCAAGACGGTTCAATTTCATAAACAGTGACGGGGGCACCGGAAAGGTGCCCACGAAATTTTACATTCTTAATCCTGCATTTCGCATCTTATATGGCAGTTCTTCGATCTTCGTCTTCCACCAGTATAAGGATTTCTTCTTCCACTTTCGTGTTGGCGTTGACAAAGACCAAAACCTTGGTTTCCGTGTCGTCGTGAACGGTAAACTGCCAACAAATCTCCTCGGTGCCGTCTCCCCCGGGGACCGAGACCAGATCGGCAGACTCTACCACCAAATCGTCCCGCAAAACCTGCATCGCTTCTTCCCGGGGGACGGTGGTAGACAAATTGCGGTCGGGATCGTGGGCAAGCAGGTATTCGATGGCGTTGACAGCCATGATTTCTCCGTTATCCAACGCCATTGTAACGGTAATACGGTCAGAGTAGACCAAAACTCCCTCTTGGCGAAGCACGTAAACCGCCGTCAGAGTATTTTCCGCCATAGCCCAACTGACCGGCTCCATGTGTTCATACCCGAATTCCGCCAACCCTTCGCTGCCGAAGGTTAAAGCATCTTCCACCGAAAGTTTACTTTCGGATACCTGGCGGAGATTGCTCAGTCCGTACAACATCCCCCCGCCTTCGGTAACGGCAACGACCCGGTCTCCGTTCCGGTATTCCCGGAAGGGGAAGGGATCGTCAAACCGGCTTTCTTCGGTCAATTCCTCTTCCTTTACCGATAAATATTTTGCGGAAAGAGTCTTGAGCTGTCCTTTGTCGATTTCTTTCAACGTTTTCAACCAATCAGACGTTCTGGATTCCCGCCAGGCGGAATATTCTCCGTCGTAGGTCAGAGGTTGATCTCCGGAAAAAATATCTTCCAAGGATTCGAATTCCGTCTTTTCTTCCCCTTCTTCCGAGGGGAGAAGAAATTCCTGCATTTCTTCATAACCGGGATTTTCGTCTGCAATTCTTTCCGACAGCATCAATACTTCGTTTGCCAGTTGCTGTGCCCGGAGTGCTAAAGTTTGAAGAGATTTTTCTTCCGATTCGCTCAAAGATTCTCCCCGCAGCTGTTTCCGCGCCATCTCCAGCGTATATTCCCCCACCTGATTCAAAAAAGTTTCCGTCCCTGCCAGACGGAGTTCATAGATCGGAAGGGTCTCCAACGCTGTCCGCGCCGCTCCCGCATCGGAAAAGACCTGTGCCGCCCAAGATACGGTCTGATAATCCCCCGAAGCATACAGACCCTTTTGCAGACCCGTCTCCAGGTCGGATAGCGCCCCTGCCAATTCCGCCACGGACTGCCGCCAACCCGAGGCCACTTCCGTTTGGTATTTCGATTCCTGATTTTTCCGCATCGTATTCACGGCAATCAGCCCGGCACAAAGTCCAAACACAGTCAACCCTGCCAAAACCGAAAAGACGATGAGAGTCGTTTTTTTCATTTTTACATACATTGAAAGTACCCTTCCTTTTTCTTAAAACTGCTTGTACGCTTACTTTTATCCTCTCCTCCGACGAAAAAAATATGCAATATTTACGTTCTTCCGTGAAAATACCCTTGCTTTTTTCCGAAAAATATGATATTATTATACTGTATCATTATATTCGAGGAGCACCCTTATGAAAAAACGGATTCTTTTGTGGTCTATTCTGGCTCTCGTTCTCGTTGCGGCGGCGGTCGTAACGCTGATTTTCCTGTTCGGGAATCGGTTAACAACCGTAAATAATGACTTCCTTTACACCTTAAAAGGTCAATGGGACGGGGCAAAAGACTTTTCCGAACACATGGCAGCTGTCAAACAGGACGGAAAATGGGGCTTCATCGACGACGAGGGAAACGTCGTCGTCGAGCCGAAATATGACGCGGCAAATTCCTTCTCGGAAGGATTAGCAGCAGTACAAAGCAACGGGAAATGGGGATATATCGACAAAACCGGAACCTTGGTCATTCCCTTCACCCTGGATTCCACCTACGCTTTTTCCGAAGGATTAGCAGTCTACTCCAGCGGATATTATTACGGTTACATTGACACTTCCGGAAAGAAGATCACGGAAGCCGTCTACGTAGAAGCCTCTTCTTTCAAGGACGGCGTTGCCTGCGTAAAAAAAGAAAACCGCTACGGATTTATCGACAAGACCGGAACGCCCGTTACGGAATTTGTATACGGCGCAAATGCACAGACGAGCGAAGGATTGATTCCCGTCTTTTACGGTGACGCCGATAAGGGGATCAATACCGGATATATTGACGTAACGGGAAGGCAGATTCTGGACTTTTCCTGGTACGACGCAAAACCATTCTCTGAAGGACTTGCCGCCGCCTGCACCGAATATACGAAGCCCTACGGCTTTATCGACAACAACGGTTTTTTCGTCATTCAGCCGCAATGGGACAGTGCAGAAAACTTCTCCTATGGGTACGCCTTAGTGGAAAAAGACCGGGTTTATACCTACATTAACCGTGAGGGAGATCCGATCACGGAAAAGACTTATGAAAAAGCGTATTCCTTCAGCCGGTCGGGGCTTGCCCGGATCGCGATCTCCACGGCAACCGGTTGGCAATTCGGATATATCAACACCGACGGAAAAGAAGTTATTACACCTCAATACGCCAACGCCCACGACTTCCAGATCGGAATTGCCGCCGTCAGCAACGGAAAAAAATGGGGCTTTATCAATTCCAAAGGCGTGAATCTTTCGGGTATGAAATGGACGGAAGTCGGCGACTTTACCGCAGACGGCATCGCCAGGGTAAGATCCGGCGACGTCTACGGATTTGTTAAACTGAAATAAGTCTGAGAGGAGACTTACCTATGAACATCGTAGTGCTTGCCGGAGGATATTCCCCGGAGCGGGACGTTTCTCTATCTTCCGGAAGTCTGATTGCCAATTCCTTGATGCGCTCCGGACACGGCGTGCTTTTGGTTGACGCATTTTTAGGACTTGAAATTCCGGAAAACATTGAACTGAACTCCCTGTTCCGCAAGGCGGGAGACGAAGAGTATTCCTATCGGATCCCCGAAACCGCCCCGGACATGGACGAATTGAAAAAACACGCCTACAAAGGCTCTCTCGTCGGCAAGAACGTATTGAAGCTGTGTCATCACGCCGACATCGTTTTTATGGCACTTCACGGTGCTATGGGGGAAAACGGACAGATGCAAGCCATTTTGGAGGCGGAAAATATCCGTTTTACCGGTTCGACCCACGTGGGCTGTGTCCTCGCCATGGACAAAGACATCACGAAAAAACTGCTCTTGGCAGAAGGAATTGCCACCGCCGATTGGATCACGCTGGATCTGAAACGCGATCCCCTTCCCGAGACCGCAACCCTTCCCTGTGTGGTCAAACCCTGCTCCTGCGGTTCCAGCGTTGGAATTTCCATCGTCCACACGGAAGAAGAATTACAGCAAGCCTTGGAAGAAGCAAAAAAATACGAAGATCTGATTCTGATCGAGAAAAAAATCTCCGGAAGAGAATTCTCCGTGGGTGTTTTGGACGGCAAAGCCCTGCCTCCCATTGAGATCATTCCGAAAACCGGATTTTACGATTACAAAAACAAATATCAAGCAGGGGCAACGGAAGAGATCTGCCCCGCCCAACTGACCGAAGTTGAAACCGAAACCCTCCAACGCTCTGCGGAAAAGGTCGCACGGATTCTGCGTTTGGGATCCTATTGCCGCATCGACTTTATTTTGGAAGCAACTGAAGGGGTCTTCTACTGTCTGGAAGCCAACACGCTGCCCGGAATGACCCCCAACAGCCTTTTACCCCAGGAAGCAAAGGCCGCCGGCATCGGATACGACGAACTCTGTCAGACCATCGTACAGCTGGCACCCCCGGCAGGAACGGTATGATCCCCGAAAAGAGAAAGTGAGAGTTTGAGGAATGTTTGCCAGTCTTCGTTTCCCTGACGGAAAAGAATATCCGGAACTCCTCCTGTCCGAAAAAGAGATCCCCGGAGGAATTCCTTTGCCGGTAACCCTCGACGAAGGACAAAAACAGGCCCTGTTACGGTATTTACCCCGGGTCTGCCCCGTTCCGGAAGTCTTGGCATACCGGGCAGAATTGGCGGCGGAATTGGTCTCGTCTCCGGTACTGGAATCCGTATTCCGTCAGCTTTCCGAACTAAACCTTCCGGAAGAACATTTTATCCGTTCCGGAGGCACGGTAGAAATCAATCAATTGCAGACCATCACTGCATTTCAAACCTTTGCACAGCGGTTTGACGGGTTTTGCGGAAATCTGAATTCCATGATTCCCGAAAGCGCCGCCGCAAAACGGTGTTTTTTGTTCTGCCGGAATTACGCAGAAAGCTTTGAATACCGGGAATTAAAGAAAAAAGCCGCCGAACTGATTCGCACCATGGGATTTTCTCTCGGATTTTCCATGGCGGTAGGAAACCCTGCCGACACCGAACCCACCGTCCGGCTTTGGAAAGAATCCACCGAACCGCAAGGGGTTCGTTTTTCCGCAAACCAAGTTCTCGCGGAATTTGGCGTAACGCCTCCGCCGGAGCCGGAAGTACCCCGGCGCACTTATACCGACATGGAAGTTGCCGTTCTGACCGGTATGATTCGAAAAGACCCGAAACTTGCCCAGAAGTTGGAGGATTTTACCGAATCCTACGCCGCCGCAGGAACGGAAGACCTCTTACGGCTCAGCGAAGAAGCGTTGTACTTCATCGCAGCAAACGAGATCTATAAAGCCGGACGCACCGCGGGATATTCCCTGTGCCGTCCCAGTTTCCGCAAGCCGGGATTTTATTCGGAAATCTCCGGGCTTTGTTATTCTACCGAATCGGACGGCGTGGAGCGGGAAGACTACAACACCTCTCCTTTGAACCACATTTCCGTAGTCTGCGGACCGAACGCAGAATCTTACCTGAACGCCGTGGGATTCGCCCACCTTTCTGCCTCGGCAGGAGGTTTGGTGTTTGCAAAAGAAGCCCAAATTGCCCCCATAAACTGCCTGGAATCTGACAAAAAAGAACGGATCAGCACCGAAAAACTAAACGAAAACAGCCTGTGTCTGTGCAGTCATCTTTTTGACGTGATGCTTCCCCGGCAGGAAGAAGCCGCCGTGAGCGAAGTATTGTTACGGCTGGCAGACCGCAACAGCCGGAGCGTGGTACGGATCTGCAGTAAAAGTAATCTTGCCGTTCTGCAAAAAAAGATCGACGGGAAGCAGCTGCCTTCCTGCACCCTGTTACAGATCGGAACCGACCGGACGCTGGAAGAATTATTGCAGCGGCATCATTTGACCGTAGAAAAGGAGGCCGACGCATGAGTGAGATCCGCCCCCGCTTCAGTCTGTTGTTTGCAGACCCGGACAGGGAATCGGAAACGATCTATTCCGATGAAATTTTAAGTTTTTTAGAACCTCTTCCCGTTGACGAAGCCGCCCGCTCCGCGTTGGATCGCATTTTGAGTCTTCGCGCCACCCGGAAAGATCTTCTTTTCCGGAAAGAGATTTTTGAAGATTTTCAGCAATCCCCCTCCCTTTTGTCGAAGTGTGAAACCATCTGCCGAAAATGGGAAGGATTATACGAAACGGCAAAGAAAGAGAAAAAAGCTGCCCCCGACATGCCCTACGGGCAGATATTTTCGGCATTGCAGGAAAACACGAAAAGTCTCATGGAACATCTGAACTTTTTACGCCGCTGTGCCGATGAAATGGCATGTGAATCCCCCGATTCCGGCGGACTGTTTGCCTTTTCCGAATTTTTACTGCAACACGCAAGTTCCGAATCGGTTCGGGCGCTGACCGAACAGATTGGGAATTATCCCTTACTGAGACACGAAACCGCAAAGGCGGTTTTGCAGATCCATTCCGACGATACCGGATCCGAAACCGCAGCAGACTTGCGGTATTTGGGCATTGACGATATCAAATATCTGAAAAAACATTCCCCCCGCAAAGAAGATTTCTCCGTAAATCTTCCCAAAGAACGTGCGTTGGAACGAACGGGACAAGCCCTTTGCCGCCTTTCCGATACGTTTCGCACCCTGACAGAAGGGATCCGGTCCGCTTTTTGTCCCCTGCGGGACGGACTGATCTTCTATCATTTTGCCTTCTCCATCACCGAATGGGCGGAAGCCCGCGGGTTTGAGTGGCAATTTCCCCTCCCGTCAACAGAACCCGGTCCTGCGGGGAAGGGGATCCGGGATCTTCGGGAAATGGAAGGAAAAAACGCTTTATCCCCGGTCTCATTCACGGCACGCCCCCGGGAGATCTACGAAGGCGAATGGGGGACGGAAATGCTGAAACAGATCGCCCGCACCCATATTCTTTCCGCCTCAGGACTTCCGGTGATTGCCTCCACGCTGACCTTTTGTCCGGAAGAAACGATCGTTTTGTACGATTCCATCGGGAAAACCATGCAACAAGAAATCGCCGCTTTGGGAGAACTTTTCCACCGGACGAAAAAGAACGACATCGTCCTTCTCAACCACCCTCTGATCACCGTAGGCAACGCCCCGGCAAAAGAGATCATGAACAACCTGCTTGCTACGTTTCTTAAAAAAGGAGCCTCTGTCAGGCTCGCTACAAACTGGTCTACCGAGGAGTTTTTATGAAAAAACGAATCTCCCCACAAACTCAATTTTCTTTAATCTGGGCGGCAGGGCTGATCTTGCTCTGCAGTTTGTTTGCACTCGTTATCGCCCTTGCGGCGGCGCACCCCGACCCTCAAACCAACACGTCCACCCTCCGCAATCCCTTGGACGGAGCAATTGACGGCGTTTCCATGCTGCTGCGGGCAGATCAGTCCGGCGACGAATATTTTGCAGCAAACCATTTTCCCACCCTATTGGGCGCAAAGGGGGATGGAGTCAGCAACGATACCGCCTCCTTGAAAAGAAGTCTGCAGCATGCGGCGGAGATCGGAGGAACGGTCTATCTGCCCCAGGGGATCTACCGCATCACCGAACCGTTGACCGTTCCGGCGGACGTAACCCTTCGGGGAGACTTTTCTTCTCCCAATTCGAAGATCCCGGACGGCGGAAAAACCATTCTTCTGGTGGCGGAAAGCCAACAAATGCGCCAATCCCCCTTCCTTACGTTGGAAAACGGCGCGTCCCTTGAGGGGATCACCGTTTATTACGAAAACCAATCCCCCGAAAAGATCATTGAATATCCTGCGACCGTTTATTGTACCGCCGCCGCTTCGCTGCGGAACGTTACTCTTTTGAATCCTTATCACGGGATCTGCGCTGCCGGAAGCGGCACCGTCTCCCTCCGTTCCCTTTGGATCTCACCCTTGGATTACGGAATCCTGATCACCGATAACGACCGTTCCGTAACCGTGGAAGATTGTCAGATTTCTCCCACTTATTGGCTCAATTATGCCCCCACAGTCTTTTCAGACGGGAAAAAGTATTCTGCGCTGACCGGATATTTACACGAACACATGCACGGAATTATTCTGGAAAACGTGACCGACATGACCGTGAGCCGCGTTTTCGTGGAAGATGCCGCCGTGGGAATTTTGTATAACGTTCCAAAGGAGCAAGACAGTATTCTTCTCACAAAGGAAGTCACCGTATCCTCCACGAACCGTCCGCTATTCCTTCAATCTCTGCCGAATGCAGGGCTTTGCATTTCGGACAGCACCTTCCGTCCCGACAACGATTCCGGAGCAAATACGGTAGAAATCTGCGAAGGTGCCGACGTTCCGATCCTTTTTTCCAACTGTACCTTTGCCGGTCTACCCAAGACCGTCATCAAAGGGAACAACCACTCCTTCGTCTCCTTTTATCATTGTAATTTCGGCACTTGGTGGAACGTCTGCTTCGATATGAAAGAAGATACCTTCCTCGCCGTATCCCCAATCTTCAAAACTTCCAATGAAAAAGCATCTTTAGGAAAAAACGCCTTCGGACTCCTCTATGGCGCACCGTCCATTGAACAATCGTCCAAACTGCTGTTCGCAGTACCGGAAGGGGACGCCAAGATCACTCAAAACGATTCTGTCTCCTCATTGAAAGATACCAAACGAACCCTCACCAGCGCTTCCGTCCTCAACGCCCTCGACTATGGTGTTTCCCAAGATTCAGAGGACAATTCCCAAGCATTATTCAACGCCTTCGAAGCCGCGGAAAAGGCCAAAAGTTCGGTGTTTTTACCTGAAGGAGTCTACAAATTCAAATCCATCGTCACCGTTCCCGATTCGATCCGTCTGATCGGAGTGGGAAGCTCCGGGAAATACAGTACCGTATTGAATTTTGAATTGCAGCAGCAAACGAATTTGTCCCTGATTGAACTGATGCCGGGTGCCTCTGTGGAAGATTTAGAGATCCGTCAAGGCTCAATTCCCCCGGGGTCGGAACAAACCTACGCCGTATCCTCCCTCTACTCCAACGTTCGCATCAGCGGAATTTCCCTCACGGCAAACCGGGGAATTTGGCTGACCACCGGAGAAAACGCCGTCATCGAACACGTCACTGCAAACGCAACCCAAGTTGGGGTTTATCTGCAGGATATGAAAAGTGTCACCCTGCGGGATCTGATCGTGTCCGACCCCACGGGATCCAACGGCACCGTCGGAATCAAGATCAAAAATTCTGCAGTGACCCTGTCGGAACTCCGGGGGATCGACCTGGCAACCGCTATCGAATTGACCGGTACTGCAAACCTTTCCGCCACCCTGATCTCCTTGCGGAGGACTTCGGTGGGAATCAAGGCAGACCATACGGAAAAGGCGTTGCTTACCGCCGTAGGCATCTCGGAAGCAGGACCGGACGGCAGCACGGTATTTCTGCGGGGAGGAGAACAGATGACCGGTTCCGTTACCCTGCAGGGAATGATCAGTGCCGGAACTTCTGAAGCAGGGAATCTGATCTCTGCCCAAAAGGGAACGGTGGAAATACGGGCAGGTATTCTCACCACCCCATACTCCGCCACCGTCGCCGCCGAACAGGACGCAAACATCGCAGTTTACGGCTGTATCTGGGATACAAAACCCACCTATCACGCCACCGCCGCAGGAGGCACCGTCACGTTGGCGGCAAACCTGCTTCGGTCGGACAAAACCTTTGAAGGCATCGAGGGAAACTATATGCTCACGTCCACCGAAGGAAAGGGCGAAGATGGTGACGAAAAAGAAAGCGCCGGAAAAATCGAAGACGACGTCAACGTCATTCAACACGTTTACGTTTACGTAGAATCGGAAGACTCTGCCAACCCCTCCCAAAATCAAAACCAGGAAATCACGGAAAGCTAAAACAAACGAAGCGAGAGGCAAAACCTCTCGCTTCTCCGTTTTATTTAATTTCCTGCTCCAAATTCCGGAACTCCGGCGTATCGAAAAATTCCGTCAAAGAAATTCCCAATCCGTCGCACAGCATCTTAATCGTCACGATTCCGGGGTTCAAACTATTTCCATACAAAATACTTTTTAACGTAGAGGGCGGAACTGCGGCTTCCATTGCTAAATGGTTAATAGTAAAATCTTTTTCGCCACAAAGTTGCAAAATTCGATTTTTTACGACAGTACGAGTATCCATAGCCCCTCCTAAAAAGAAAATAATTTGTGACTTATGGACTAATTATAGCCTATTCCCCTTAATAAGACAGACGATATATGATAACATATTTATATCCCATCAAACAAACCGGCATACAAAAAAAGACCGGACTCCCTGCAGGGAAGTCCGATCTGCAATGTCTTCTTTCTTTAATAATGGATACTCATTTCGTTCCGGGGAGCAGGGCGGTTTTCCAGACGAAGCCGGTCGGCGATCATGGCGATAAACTCCGAATTGGTGGGTTTGCCACGCGTTCCGCTGACGGAATAACCGAACAAAGAAGTCAGCGTCTCCACGTTTCCCCGATCCCAAGCCACTTCAATGGCGTGGCGAATGGCACGTTCCACCCGGGAAGCGGTGGTCTTGAATTCTTTCGCAATGGTGGGGTAGATAATTTTCGTCACTCCGTTGATCACGTCTGGTTCGGTAATCGCCATTAAAATGGCTCGGCGGACGTATTGATACCCTTTTACGTGGGCAGGAATCCCTACCTCTAATATGATAGAAGTGACTTGCTTTTCCAAATCGGAAGAATTGACCGGAAGATTAAAGACCTTTCCGCCCGATTCTCCGTCCTTTTGGATATGCTCTTCGGTATAAAGCTGCAGGATCCGCTCTTTCAGGATCTCGTAATCTACCGGCTTGACCATGCAATAATCAGCACCGGACGCAACCAGATTGCGAATCACCGAAACGGTGGAAAGGGCAGACAAAGAAATATAATGCACTTTGTGGGGCAGTTCGATCTGCGCCGCCCGGCGAAGAAAAGAAAACCCGTCGGACTGTTCCAGCATTACGTCGAACAACACCACGTGGGGTGACTGCATCGCCATAATTTCCAGCGCAGCATCGGCGTCGCCAACGCTGCCGACAATACGGAATCCGAAGGTTTTCAGCACGCTTTGACATTGCAAGCGGGCATCGGTCTGACTGTCCAGGATCAAGATTTTGATTTTGTTTTCAGTTTCCATGGTTATGTCTCCTTGTGTTGTGTGTTTTTCGAGCAAATTATAGCAAAAAGCAGGGAAAACGGCAAGGGGCTTTTTGTCGAATACCCCCCAAAAACCATTAGACACCGTCCGTCGGACTTCGTAATAATCCCCATAAAAGTCCTCCAATCCTACCCATTTCGGTTAGTAATCTTCAACAGAAAATGCCGAATTTGGAAAATTATGGAAGAATTTTGTCCGTCGATTCCGGGGAAATTTTTTGGCTTGACGGATCTTATTTTGTGCAAATGTGAAAAAAAACCGACAAATTAAACTTTTC
>JAZNDV010000202.1:0-7560 GCA_045588285.1 Eubacteriales bacterium | reverse complement strand
ATTCCCCACTGCTGCCTCCCGTAGGAGTCTGGACCGTATCTCAGTTCCAATGTGGCCGTTCAACCTCTCAGTCCGGCTACTGATCGTCGACTTGGTGGGCCGTTACCTCACCAACTATCTAATCAGACGCGAGCCCATCTTTCAGCGGATTGCTCCTTTGGTACGAGAATCATGCGGTTCTCGCACGTCATGCGGTATTAGCACCGGTTTCCCAATGTTATCCCCCTCTGAAAGGCAGGTTGCTCACGCGTTACTCACCCGTCCGCCACTAACAAATAGAAAGAGCAAGCTCCTTCTACCGTCCGTTCGACTTGCATGTGTTAGGCACGCCGCCAGCGTTCATCCTGAGCCAGGATCAAACTCTCTAACAAAATCAAAACAGTTCCGTAGAACCGTTAACGTCTTTTATCAGACCGTCCGACCCAGAAGATTTCTGGTTCGTGTTCCGTAATTTTTACGAGTTTACTTCTCATTTGCTTTTTCCGATTTTCCAAGCTTTTCAGCTTGTTATTTCGGAATCAACAGGGTACAAAATTCACTGTTTAATTTTCAAGGTTCATCGCACCGAAAAACATGCCGTTTTTTGAGGTGCTCGAATATTATATCATAAATTCAAGGGTTTGTCAACCCCTTTTTTGAAAAAAGTTTTTGCGCCCGAAAAAGAGCAAAAAGCCGAAAAAGCCTTGATATTCCAAGGTTTTTTCGATTTCTAAACCGTTTTGGATTAAAAACTTTGTTGGTTTTGAATAAAAAGTTCTTTTTTACGTCACAACTTTATGGCAAATCAGCCGAGGACATCGGTGATTTCTATCAATCGGTGGGTTTTTATTTGCCGTTTATTCCCTTTCAGAGCGAGGGTCAGGTTGCAAGCACGGAAAATCTCCCTTGCCATCTCTGAAATTCGTTCGGGGGAAACGGAAGCGAACGCCTCTCTTCTGGCATCGTGATCAGAATAAGGACAATCCAAAATATGGACCTCGTATGCCCGGGTCCAGTTAAATTCCTCGGCGTTATCAAAAAGAAGCCCGCCGTTATCCAAATACAACGGACGAACGTAATCCAGTTCGTCGGTCAAGCCTGTTTTTAATCTCTGCAAAATCTGACAAACCAATTCCACGGACAGGAACAGATTTGCCGGGCGAACCTCATATTTCAAATGCAACACCCCGATGTTGCGATACCGTTCCAGACAAGGATCAAAGGAGTAGATCAATCCGGTTTTATCAGACAATTCCCGATAGACCTTTCCGCATTCTCCGTAAAACAGGATATCGTACAAAAGCATCAGTTCCGCGTTAGTATATTTTCCCGAATCAAAATCAAAGGAAAAACGGATTTCCGTCGCATCGCTGTTTTTGACGAACGCTTCCCGGGGACGGTTTCCGAAATTTTCCGGAAGGGGAGCTGTGTTGTCCCGGATTGGAACGGTTTCTTCCACCGGAGCAGACAACGCGGCGCAGAAATGATCCAAATCCCCTTCCGACACCGCGCCGGTGACATAGAAAAAGAGATTGTTCTTAGAAAAGATACGGCGGGCGGCATCGGTCAAAAATTTACTTCCCATGCAATCGAGGGTCCCGGCTCTGCCGAGAATGGAACGGGCCAAGGACGTATTCTTCCAAACGACGCTGTCGGAAAAGTAGTCCAAAGACGTGCCTTCATCACTCTCCCGAATCTCGGATTTAATCCGCATTCGCTCCGGGTCAATTTGTTCCCGGGGCAAAACCATAGGGTCAAAGAGATGGGAAAAGACGGTGACTGCGTCCGCGAAGTGCTCCTTTGCCCCGACGATGTAAAACTGGACGAATTCTTTGTAGGTTTCGGCGTTAAAGGACAGCCCGCAGCGGTCAAGCAAAGGGTACAGTCCACCCTGCATGCGGTAGTTGATATTACGGAAGACCATGTGCTCGATGAAATGGGTTTCTCCGTTGTGTTCTGCTTTTTCGTACAACGAGCCTGCCCGAACGTACAGGGAAAGACAAAAACCGTGCAATGCGGGGTTCGGGTAAACGTAAAGGGGAATCCCCGATGCGGTGATACGCTTTTCTTCCATATTATACAATACTCCTTGAGAAAACGACCCGGTGATGCCGGGTCGTCTAATTCATCTTGGTAAGATTTTTGCAAATTTCCCAATCCGCAAAAAACGGGGCTGCAGAAAAGGTCTTATGATTAAGATAGTTCAGAATTCCTCCGTCGTTGGAGAAGGAAAAGGTCAGCCGGCAAGAAGACAATGCCTGAAATTGAAAAGGAAACCCCTCGTTCTGCTTTGCCGTTCCGTATTTGGTATCCCCCACCAGCGGATACCCCAGATGCGCCATGTGTGCCCGGATCTGATGGGTGCGTCCGGTATAAAGGGTTACTTCCAACAACGATACGACACCGTCGGAAGCAAGGGTTTTGTAGGCGGTGCGGATCTCCTTAAATCCTGCCGCCGGGTTATCGATCACTTTAACGGTGTTGGTCTTTGCATCTTTGCGAAGATACGCGGTAAAATCTCCCTTGGCAGGTTCGGGAACCCCAAACACCAAACATTGATAGACCTTGTCGATCTCCCGATTCTTGATCTTTTCATTCAAAATCATCAGCGCCGGAGAATTTTTCGCTCCGATTACGATCCCTTGGGTATTTCGGTCGATCCGATTGCAAAGCGCCGGCACGAAGGCGTTTTCCCGGTTCGGATCGTACTCCCCTTTCCGCATCAGATAGGAGACCAACTGATTGGAGAGGGTGTTGTAAGTTTCCCGGTCATCGGGTTGGCAGATCAACCCCGCGGGCTTATCCATCAGAATGATATTTTCATCTTCGTAAACGACGCCAAAGCCGGGAGTGATCCGAGAAAGATCCGCCGACGGTTTTTTGTCGAAAAATTCATCGCTGATATAAAACTTCAACTCATCGCCCTGATGCAAGACCGTATCTGCCTTTCCGTGAACGCCGTTGACCCGGATACATTTCAGCCGAATATACTTGCGGATCAACGGTTGAGGCATGGTACGGAAGGTACGCGCCATGAATTTTTCCAGTTTCAGTCCGTCGTCGTTTTTTCCGACAATCAACTCACGCATAGAGCAACGCCGCTCCAATCAGTCCGGCATCGTTTCCCAACTGAGCCACGACCATTTTTCGTTCGGGTAAAAGTCCCGCGCCGAAAACTCTTTTTTGCATCATTTCCTTGACAGGGCCAAGCAGATAATCGCCTTCTTTGCAGATCCCGCCGCCGATTACGAAGATTTCAGGGGAAAGGATATTGGACAGGTTGGCAAGCCCGTCGGCGATGTATTCCTGGTATTTGGAAACCACTTTCAACGCGGCTTTGTCTCCTTTTCGGGCAGCGTCAAAGGACGTCCTTCCGTTAACTTTGTCAAAGGGGGTTTGGTTCATGATCGAATCGGGGTTTGCTTTCATCGCCTCTTTGGTCTGCCGAATAAGGGCGGTGACCGAAGCGTAGGCTTCCCAGCATCCTTTCCGTCCGCAGGTGCAGGGCTCTCCGTCGTGGATCAAAACGATGTGTCCCAATTCCCCAGCCGCAGACAAATACCCTTCGTAGATCTTTCCGTCAATGATGATTCCGCCGCCGACCCCGGTACCTAAGGTGACCATAACACAGTTTTTGACCCCTTTGGCGGCACCCACCTTGGATTCTGCCAAAGCGGCGGCGTTGGCATCGTTTCCGATATAAACGGGAAGATCAAAATGCTTTTTCATCAATTCCCGATAATTGACTGATTTTCCGTACTTAAAATTTCCGGCAAAAATCAGGATCCCCTTTTGAGAGTCCAGACAGCCGGGGCTTCCGATTCCGATGGATTCGAGTTCCGATTCCGAAATCCCGGTTTCGGAAAGCAATTTGCGGATACAGTCCGCCATATCTTGAAAAATCTCTTCAAAGGGGCGGTGGGCGCCGGTGGGCACGGACGTTTTCTTCACGATTTTACCCTCTTTGGAGACGATCCCCACGGCAATATTCGTACCGCCCAGGTCAATTCCGATATGATACATGATCCTTCCTCCGAAACTCCTACTTCTTGATAGTTTATGATACCATAATTTTCTGGAAAAGTCAAGGGGATTCCCGTCGACAAGAAGATGTTTCAAACTAAAATTCCTCCCGGAATGGGAGGAATTTCAAATCAGTTTGCGTTGTCGGTACCATTCCCTAAAAAGGCGTCTGCCCCTTGGCTCAAATACTGATCAAGGAATTCTTCGGCTTTGTCTGCCGCTTCCTCTTTGATTTGCTGAAGAACCTGTTCCCGGGCTTCGGGGGTAGTGGCAGTTTCCAAAAGTGCCTCTTGTTTTTCCGTATCGATGAAAGATTCTTGTACGATACTGACTACGATCGACTTATTGAATCCGGAATCGCCGTCGCTTTCCATGAGATCTGACAATTTTTCAGAAAAATCTTCCGGAATCGCTTCTGGATTTCCGGTTTCCAAGAAATCCACCGCTCCGCTTTCAACGGAATACGTAATGAAATCCAAAAGAGCAACGCCGCTGGACGCAAATTCTTCCGGGGGAAGGTCAAAAACGCGCATCACCTGTTCCGCGATGCCCCTTTCCTCTTCGCTCAGCGTCTCCAACGCCGGGGCCATGGCGTTCTTCGCTTCGCCCATCACAAGATAAAACCAATCTTCTTCCACCACTTCGTCCCGTAAGAATTTACTCAGATCGGCAATGGAGGCAAGCATCTCGTTCCGGTCTTGGCTGGTGCTGAGCCGACCGATCTTTTCAATGACCGTTCCGGAGGCTTTGGCAACTTCTCCCAGATTCACCGAAACGTCTCCGATCTTAAAATCGGAAAGACCGCCCTGAACCCAAGAGGCAGGGCCGAATTGATAAAGAGAGACCATACCGTTATCCGTAACGCCGGACAGATATTGCGCCGTGGCGGAATCTTCTCCCTCCACCACGATCAGAATTGATTCAACGGGAGGAAGATAGGTTGCCAAGGGACCGTAAACAGGGATCATGAGCAGCAGCGCCACGATAACGGTATCCAGCACGCGGACACCCAATCCGCCCCACTTCATGCCCTTGTTTTGAGGGAGCAGCGCATCTTTCTTAATATGATTAAACACGACCTTAAGTACGATAAGAAAAATCAGGAAAAACAATCCGAACAGCAAAATCGCAATACCCGACTGCACCAATCCGGACAGGACCGACACCAACAGATCCCGAAGGAATTCCATATCCCCGAACATATCCAGGGGAATCCGTTTGGCCACCGCCCCCCACAATAACGAAGACAGCAGCCGGGAGATCAAAAGGCTTGATCCTGCCGACAACAGCGTCACCCCAAAGGAGATCAGCGCCCGATACAGACCTTGTCTGTACCCTTTGATGCAAAAAATGATCCCGGTGACGATCACCGTAAGAACGAAAGGAACGTAAAGCAATAAATTGATGACGGCTGGACTTATCATATTGAAACCTCCGTTGATCAGATGGTTTTATGATACCACAATTTTACAGAAATGTCAAGAGGAAGGAAGCCCCCTTCCTCAACAGTTATCTTTCATGAAAACAGAATCTTGCACATGAATTCCCTGCGTATACGAAGCCACACAAAAAGAGAGATTTCTTCCCGGGGAAAGGAAGAAAAGCCGGTCAGAGAATGATTCCCGTACCGGGGAAAAGAAATACAGCATTGATAATTTTATGCAAGAAAAAAATTCCTTCCCGGTGCGGGAAGGAATTTTTTATATCGACTTTAATTAGTCAACGAGGGAAATGATGGCCATCTCCGCAGCGTCGCCCTGACGGGGGCCGCACTTCACGATGCGAGTGTAGCCGCCGTTGCGTTCTGCGTACTTGGGAGCGATTTCGTTGAAGAGTTTCTTCACGACATCTTCCTTCGTGATGAAAGCCATTGCCTGTCTCTTGGAATGAAGGGTATTCGCCTTGCCGAGCGTAATCATCTTTTCAGCGAGGGAACGAACTTCTTTGGCTCTGGTGACAGTCGTTTCAATGGAGCCGTTTTCCAACAAATATGTGGTCATGCCGCGGAGCATGGACATTCTGTGATCAGTAGTTCTGCCAAGTTTACGGGTACCCATGGCCGGTTCCTCCTTTTATAAATTTGGTAATTATTCTTTGTCCGTCTGGAACGAAAGTCCGTAAGATTCCAGTTTGGTAATGACCTCTTCGAGAGATTTCTTTCCGAGGTTGCGTACACGCATCATCTCTTCCGGAGTCTTACTGATCAGTTCGTCGACCGTGTTGATCCCTGCACGTTTCAGGCAGTTGAACGAACGAATGGAGAGTTCCAGTTCTTCGATAGTCATCGAAAGGATCTTTTCCTTGCTTTCGTTGGGATCGCCAACCCAGATTTCGGGGGTGACTTCCACGTCTTCCGCAAGATCAACGAAGAGCGTCAGATGCTCGCTCATGATCTTTGCCGCGTAAGAAACGGCGCTGCGGGCGGAAACGCTTCCGTTGGTCCAAACTTCCAAGGTCAGTTTGTCATAGTCGGTGATCTGACCGACGCGGGTGTTTTCCACCGTATAATTGACCTTCGTGATGGGGGAATGAGACGAATCCATAACGATCAAACCGATGGGAGAGACCGGGGGCTTATTGCGTTCCGCAGGAACGTAGCCGCGGCCCGTACCGATGGTGATCTCCATATAGAAGTGCGTGTCTTTCCCGACGGTTGCAATGTGCATATCGGGATTAAGGATCTCGATGTCGGAATCAGCCTTAATATCGGCTGCGGTGACTTCGCCCTCTTCCTGGACATCGATGTATGCGAACTTTGAAGTTGTCCCGTGAAGACGGGCAATCAGGCCCTTCATATTCAGGACGATTTCGGTAACGTCTTCCTTGACGCCGGGAATGGTAGAAAACTCGTGCTGAACGCCGTTGATCTTGATAGAGGTCACGGCAGCGCCCTGCAGGGAAGAAAGCAACATTCTTCTCAGGGAGTTGCCCAGCGTGATGCCATAGCCCCGTTCCAGGGGTTCGACAACGAATTTTCCGTATTTTCCGTCTTCGGAGACTTCCAAAACTTCGATGGTCGGCTTTTCGATTTCGATCATAAATTGTACACCCTTTCATGTCGTACACGGAATCAAGTCCGCGCGTGTTTGTTGCGCTGACGCATCGGCGCAGAGGGGACGGTCCGCCCGCCTCTTTGCCTACGCAGCAGTATAGCAGGGTACGTACGCCTGCGCCGGCGTACTTGCAATTATTACTTGGAGTACAACTCGACGATCAGGTGGACTTCGATGGGCAGATCGGTAACATCTTCGATCTCGGGGAGAGCGTTGACGGTACCGGTCAGGTTTTCCTTGTCCAGCGTCAGCCATTTGGGCATAGGTTTGCTGTCGTTGGCTTCCAGGATCGCTTTGATCTTAGAAGAATCCAAGCTCTTCGCCTTGAACGCGATAACATCGCCGACTTTAACGAGGTAAGAAGGAATATCTACCTTCTGACCGTTGACGGTGAAGTGACCGTGAACAACCAGCTGACGGGCTTCGGGACGGCTCATAGCGAAACCGAGACGATAGACCACGTTGTCCAGACGGCTCTCGAGGATCTTGAGCAGGTTCTCACCGG
>JAZNDV010000201.1:0-2561 GCA_045588285.1 Eubacteriales bacterium | reverse complement strand
GTTTTTATCAGCTACAGCTCGTTGGAATCGGAGGAAGCGATTGCAGTCAACAGCGTTCTTCAAAAGAACGGTATCTCAACATGGATGGCTCCGAATTCAATTCCTCCCGGATCAAACTATACGCTTGAAATTCCCAAGGCTATCAGGGCGTGTTCTGTTTTTCTCCTTATTCTCTCCGACAAGGCTCAGAAGTCCATCTGGGTTTCGGCGGAGGTTGAAAATGCGTTCAAAAACGGGAAGATCATCCTTCCTCTTCAGATCGAGCAATGCCCTCTTCGGGATGAGTTTGATTTCCTTCTTTCAAGAAGCCAGAGAATCGATGCATACGAGAAGAAAGCGGATGCAATGAACAACCTCGTGACAACGATCAGGGCGATTCTTGCAAGCAAAAAGCCCGCAGTCAGCGAAGAAACGGATTCTGAAGCGCAGATTAAAAAGACGGATGTCCGTCCGACAACTCCGACTTATGCGGAGAAGAGGGATTCTTTTGCCGACAGATTCAAGTCTGCCCAAATTGAGGATAAGATTAGACGGGCAAACGAGAATTCCCGCATTCTTGAAGAAAAGATAAAGCTTATCGAAGAAAAAGAGGAGCTTATAAGGCGAAAGATCACGCAGTACGGTTCCCTTAAAGCTGAATTTGACAAAAAACTTCAGAGCTTCAAATTCCGTGCATCCACCCGTTCGGAAGAGTCTGTTGAAACGGTGCGTTACGGTAACGGGGATGAGTGGAGCGGAATTCGTGTTGACGGCAAAAGGTCGGGAGTCGGCACATATAAATGGGCAAGCGGCGGCGAATACCACGGAGATTTCCGTGAGAACGTAAGAACAGGCTTCGGAGTTTTCAAATGGGAAAGCGGAGCTGTTTACGAGGGTGAATTCCTTGGCGGAAAGCTGAACGGAACGGGACGATGCACATGGACCGACGGCGGTGTGTTTGTGGCTACATATAAGGATGATGAGGGAAACGGAATCGGAAAGCATGTCTGGGCTGACGGCACGTTTTATATCGGCGATTATCAGACGGGTCAAAGAACGGGGCTTGGCTTATATGACTGCTCGGATAACTCCGGATATACATATCTGGGCGATTTTATTAACGGTTCGAGAAGCGGACTCGGCAAAGAAACCCGTGAAGACAAAATATATAAAGGCATGTTTGAAAACGGCAAAAAGACGGGACTCGGAATCTTTGTATGGACAAACGGCGACAGTCTTGAGGGAGAATACGAAGATAACTTTCTTAACGGTATAGGTATATACCAATGGAAAAGCGGAACCGTTTATATCGGTGACTATAAAAAAGGAAAAAGAACGGGTCTCGGCAGAGTTGTCTGGCAGAACGGAAACCGTCATGACGGTTCGTTCGAGGACGGAAAAAGAGTCGGCAAGGGAACATATTTTTCGGATAAGGTTATAATTGACGGCGTTTGGGTTGACGATAAGGTCAGCGACGCAATCGAATACGATCTCTACGGAAATATAATTGCCGAATACAAAAACGGAACGAAATATCCGAAATAAAAGCAGACGGCACCCGCAGGAGTGTAAAGCCTGCAGGGTGCCGATTTTTGACACAAAAGAATCAGGAAACGCTTCGACTGCATTCGCTTGACTTTTTTGTTCAAACATAGTATATTTCATTAGGTAAAATAAAATCCGCCCGTGGCGCAGTTGGATAACGCAGCAGATTCCGATTCTGAAGATCGGGGGTTCGAATCCCTTCGGGCGGGCCAGAAATCGACGGATTTCGACAGAAGTTCGTCGATTTTTACTTATTACTTCTTCACTATTCACTTTTCACTACCTTCGGGTAGATTTTTGAGGTAAGAAGGAAGAAGGAACAGTGAATAAGTGTAGGCGGGACACCCGCACCCGATTGTAATTTTGGATTATATATGGTATAATCTGTTCGACAAATAAGAATTTGACGAGGTAATATAAATGAATGAAGAATGCTTAATCTGTAAGGCAGCGTTAGAATATCTGGATACCGATGAAGTAATGGAGTGCGAACTTTGCCACAAAAAGCAAAACAGCAAAACAAGATGTGTAAAAGGTCATTTTGTTTGCGATGAGTGTCATACAAGCGGAATGGATGAAATCATTTCGATAAGCTTTAACAGTACATCTAAAAATCCTATTGAAATTTTGGAAGAAATGATGTCAATGCCATCTTGCCACATGCATGGTCCCGAACATCACATAATGGTTGGTTCGGCACTTTTAACTGCTTATAAAAATGCAGGCGGAAATATAGATTTGAAAACCGCACTGTATGAAATGCAAAAGAGAGGAAAGCAAGTTCCGGGTGGCGCTTGCGGATTTTGGGGTGCCTGCGGTGCAGGTATCAGTGCAGGAATGTATATTTCCATTGCATTAAAATCAACGCCTCTCGCAAAAGAAGCTTGGGGGCTTTCCAATCAAATGACAGCAAGAACCTTGAATGCCATTGGTAAAAACGGTGGTCCTCGTTGCTGTAAACGAGATTCATATCTTGCAATTATTGAAGCAGTTAAATTCACCGAAGACAGATTGAATGTAAAGATGGAAATACCCAA
>JAZNDV010000200.1:0-11473 GCA_045588285.1 Eubacteriales bacterium | reverse complement strand
ATTGAACCACGCGACTATCGCGTGGTTTTCTGTATACAATAAAAACTCAGCGGTGAGATCGGCTCACCGCTGAGTTTTTATAATTGAACGAATAAAGACGAGGTAAAATATACAATTCCATCAAATCATAAAAACGTTTGGGGGTTCTTTTCGGGGGAATTTTTCGGTTTACTATTGAAATCGCTTCGAAAATATGATATACTATATTATAGTGAAAAGACAAGGAGACTTGTGCCATGAGTGTGTTACAAGGGATCGCCCCTCAGCGGGTATTATATTATTTTGAACAACTTTGTGCCATTCCCCACGGTTCGGGAGATACCGACCGTATCAGCGAATACTGTGTCAAGGTCGCCCAAGGGTTGGGATTGGACGTGACGCGGGATCATCTGAACAACGTCATCATCAAAAAGCCCGCTTCCAAGGGGTACGAGACCCACGCCCCGGTGATCATTCAAGGACACTTGGACATGGTCTGCGAAAAAGACGCGGATTGCGATCTTGATTTTACAACCGACGGCCTGCGTCTCGGTGTGGACGGCGATTGGATTTTTGCCAAAGGAACGACGTTGGGCGGAGACGACGGCATCGCCGTTGCCATGGCGTTGGCGGTGTTAGAAGATAATACCCTTCCCCACCCGCCCATCGAAGCGGTCTTTACCACCGATGAAGAAACGGGAATGTATGGCGCGGAAGGCATTGACGTTTCGGGGCTGCAAGGCAAACTGCTGTTGAATATCGACTCGGAATGTGAAGGGATCTTAACCGTTTCCTGTGCCGGGGGCGCCCGGGCGGAGATCGAAATTCCCATTTCCGCGGAACCCAATGCCCTGCCCTGCAAAAAAGTGGTATTCAAGGGCTTTCAAGGGGGACACAGCGGGGTTGAGATCGACAAAGGCCGCATCAACGCTGATATCCTGATGGGGCATTTTTTGAAGGAATTGCCTGACTCTGTTCGCATTGTTGATCTCTTTGGGGGCACGAAAGACAACGCCATTCCCAGCCGGGCAGAATGTATCGTTGCCGCTCCCGTAGATATTTCCGGAATCGCAACCAATTTTGCAAAACGAAACCGCCCGGAGACCGATCCGGGGTTAATCATTGAGATTTCGGACGTTGTGACGGCGGAATCTTGCTACGACGGGGCTTCTACCCGGCGCATCGGAGAGTTTCTGACCACCGTGCCCAACGGGATTCAAGCCATGAGCAAAAACATCGACGGGCTGGTTCAAACGTCTTTGAACCTAGGACAGTTGCGGTGCGGGAATAACACCTTGACCGCAACCTTCTCGGTCCGCAGTTCCGTCGGAGCAGAAAAGAAAGATCTGCTGAAAAAATTAGAAGAAACCGCCGTAAATTTCGGGGGAAATTTCGATTCTCACGGGGATTACCCAGCGTGGGAATACAAAGAAGATTCGATTCTCCGGGATACCATGATCCGGGTCTATCGGGATCAGTACGGAAAATCTCCCATCGTGGAAGCCATTCACGCCGGATTGGAGTGCGGATTTTTCTGTGATAAGATTCCCGGATTGGACGCCGTCTCTTTTGGACCGAACATGAAAGATATCCACACCCCGAGAGAACGGCTGAGTATTTCTTCCGTCGCCCGAACCTACGATTATCTCTGCAAAATTCTGAGAGAACTGTGAGGAAAAGCCATGACCGTCATTGAACGCTTTTTGAAATATATTTCTTTTGATACCACGTCCGATGAAACCAGTGAAACCATTCCTTCTACTGACAATCAAAGGGTTTTGGGGGCGTATTTGGTTGAGGAACTGAAATCCGCCGGCTGCACCGATGCATTTATGGACGAATTCGGCTACGTTTACGGAACTCTGCCCGCCACCAAGGGATATGAATCTTTGCCGGCGCTGGGGTTGATTGCCCACATGGACACCGCTCCTGCCGTCAGCGGAAGCAATGTCAAGGCGAAAATCATGAAATACGAAGGATCGGATCTGAACTTGGGGCCCGCCGTCCTTTCGCCCAAAGATTTTCCCTATCTGAACGATTATTTGGGACAAGACCTGATCGTTACCGACGGCACCACCCTTTTGGGTGCCGACGATAAGGCGGGAATTGCGGAAATCGTACAGGCTTGTGCGGAAATGACCGCCTACCCCGAAAAACCCCACCGCGCCGTCGCCGTGTGTTTTACCCCCGACGAAGAGATCGGCAGAGGTGCAGACAAGTTCAATGTAAAAGACTTTCCCGCCAAAGTTGCCTACACGGTCGATGGGGGCGAGCTGGGAGAGATCGAGTACGAAAACTTCAACGCCGCTTCGGCGAAGATTGAAATTTTCGGAGTCAACATTCACCCGGGTTCTGCAAAAAACAAGATGAAACACGCCTCTCTCTTGGCGGCGGAATTCATTCAACGCCTTCCCGCCGCAGAAACCCCTGCCCATACGGAAGGATACGAGGGCTTTTATCATCTGTGCGATATATCCGGGGACGAAAGTTATGCAAAACTGAATTATATTATCCGGGATCACGACAGGAATCTCTTCGAAAACCGCAAGAAATTCATTTTGAATCTGACCGATTACCTGAATTCGGTTTACGGAGACGGAACCTTCGTTGCTACCGTCAAAGACAGTTATTACAACATGAAGGAAAAATTGGCAGATCACATGGATCTGATCGAAAACGCAAAAGCCGCCATGGAAGCGGCGGGCGTTCTCCCCAAAGTCGTCCCCATTCGGGGCGGTACGGACGGGGCGCGGTTATCCTACGAAGGTCTCCCTTGCCCGAACCTCTCCACCGGCGGCATGAATTTTCATGGGGTTCACGAATTTATTCCCGTTCATTCCATGAAAACGATGGTGAAAGTCTTGTTGGAACTGACGAAAGCATAAGGAGAAATAACATGAAACCGCTGTGTTTTCCAGAGCGTTTTAAGGCGCTGCGAATCAATTCCGGTCTGACAAAAAAATCCCTTGCCCAAACTTTGCAGGTCACCCCCGGAAGGGTCTCTCTTTGGGAAAAAGGAGAACGGATTCCCACCGTTGAGCAGGCACTTGCCATCGCGGAACAATTCGGGCTTACCGTAGAAGAACTTTTTTACGGCAAGGAAGAAACCTTTGAAAAAACGCCCGGCATGGAATCCATGACGGAGTTGTATAAGATCGGTTCCGGACCGTCGTCGTCCCACACCATGGGACCGGAAAAGGCATGCATGATCTTCAAAGAACGAAACCCGGACGCCGACCGCTTTTCCGTCACGTTGTACGGATCCTTGGCAAAGACCGGAGAAGGGCACGGCACCGACCGGGTGATCCTGAAAACCCTCTCCCCCACCCCCTGCACCATTACCTTTGACACAGTCACCGGAGATCTGCCCCACCCCAACACCATGGAACTGTTTGCCTATCGGGGAAAGGAAGAAATTGCCCGAACGAAGGTATTCAGCGTCGGAGGCGGCACCATTCACTTTGAAGGGGAATCGGCGGAAGAAAGCAAGCATATTTACGATCTTGACACCTTCAACGACATCGCCGCCTACTGCAAAACCGAAGGACTGCGGTTGTGGGAGTACGTCTATCAGGTGGAAGGCAAAAAATTCGAGGAGTACCTGAGGACCATCTGGAGCGCCATGCGCCGTTCCATTGCCGCCGGATTGGAAGACGACGGAATTCTCCCCGGGGGCTTGAAGGTACATAAAAGAGCAAAACACTTATATAATCTGCAACATGTAGACGAGACCCCGGAGACCCGGACGAACCGTCTTATTTCCGCCTACGCCTTTGCGGTGGGAGAGCAAAACGCCTGCGGCTGCCGTATCGTCACCGCCCCCACCTGCGGAGCCGCAGGGGTATTGCCGGCAGTATTGTATTTTCAGCAGAAAAAAGGCGGCTACACCGACGAGGAGATCTGCCGCGCCCTTGCCACGGGAGGATTGATCGGGAATCTGATCAAAACCAACGCTTCCATTTCCGGTGCGGAATGTGGGTGTCAAGCGGAAGTCGGTTCTGCCTGCGCCATGGCAGCGGCGGCTTTGGCAGAATTGTTTGAACTTTCCTTGGACAAGATCGAATATTCCGCAGAAATCGCCATCGAACACCATGTGGGATTGACCTGCGACCCCATCTGCGGATTGGTTCAGATTCCCTGCATCGAGCGAAACGCCGTAGCGGCAATGCGCGCCATCAACGCAGTCAACCTTTCGTCCTTTTTGAGCGACACAAGAAAGATCTCTCTGGATAAGGTCATCGTCACCATGCGGGATACGGGCAGAGATCTGAACCGCCAATACCGGGAGACCTCCGAAGGCGGGCTTGCAAAAATACGGATCCACTAATAATAGCGATAATAAAGGCTCTATAATAAACGTTAGATTATGCCAAACGTTTATTATAGAGCCTTTTTTTTCAAAACGATTCGATTAGAGAACCAATCCCCCATTAGGTGCGATGACCTGTCCGGTGAGGAAGGCGGCTTGGTCGGTGGTAAGCCAATGGACGATATGGGCGATCTCTTCAGGAGTGCCGATGCGTCCGAGGGGTGTTTCATCAATCAATTCCTGTAAAGTTTCCTCGGTCAAATTTCCGTTCATGTCCGTGTCGATCACACCGGGGGCAACGCAGTTGACGCGAATTCCGGAAGGGCCTACCTCTTTTGCCAAGGCTTTGGTTAATCCGATGACTCCGGCTTTTGCAGCGGAATAGGCGACTTCACAAGCCCCCCCCACTTGTCCCCACATGGAAGAAAGATTGATAATACAGCCTTTTTTTCGGGAAATCATGCCGGGCAAAACCGCTTTACTGCACCGGAAAGTACCCCCCAAATTGGTTTGGATCATCTGTTCCCAATCGGTTTCGGAAAGTTCCTGAAAGAGAGAAAATCCGGCAATTCCGGCATTGTTGACAAGAACGTCAAACGGGGGAAGGGTTTCAAAAGTTTTTGCCACGGCGTTTTTGTCCGAAACGTCGCATTGTAACGCCACGGCTCCGGTTTGATCGGCAAGGGTACGGGCGGCCGAATCGTTGGAACGATAAAAAAAATACACTTTATCTCCGGCTTCGGCAAATGTACGGGCGCAGGCAGCACCGATACCGCGGCTTCCGCCGGTAATTAAAACGGTTCTCATATCAAAGCACCTTTTCCAATTCGGTAATGTGGGAAATCTCCCAATCAATGGGGAGGTCTTCGGGGCGGGGTTCACCGTTGCGGTTGACCCAACAGGTCAAGATTCCGGCGTTCTTTCCCCCTAACATATCTCCGGAGAGAGAATCCCCAACGATCAGGGTCTCATTTCGTTTCCATTCCGGGTGGTCGGCAAAAATTTTATCGAAGAATTCCGGAGCAGGCTTAGCGTATCCCACGTCCTCGGAAATATAAATTCCTTTGACAATTTCGGGAATCTTAGTTTTCAACATACGGGAGGTCTGGACGTGTTTCAGCCCATTGGTAACGATATAAAGATCGTACTTCCGGCTCAACCGCTGACAGACTTCTTCTGCACCGGGGAAGGGGAAGGCGTGATTTCCCAGATTTCCTTCGTAAGTCTTTGTAGCAAGGGCGGGATCCCCGTCGACGTGCAATTCCCCAAAGGTCATTTGAAATCGGCGGATCTTTAACTCGTCCCGGGTGATCTCCCCCCGCTCCAGCGCCTTCCAACAAGCGTCGTTGTGCTTGTGATAAACGGCGTGGGTATGGGATTCGAAGGGGAGCTTCAATTCCTCAAAGGTCTCCTGTAACGCCGCCTGCTCGGAGCGGTCAAAATCCAATAACGTACCGTCCGCGTCCAAGAGCAGGGTTTTAATCTTCGGCTTGATCACCGCACTTTTCAACGATAAAACCACGCCGGCGGAAAAGGAGAGAAGAAGGGCAACGATAGAAAGGATATAATACCAAGCCATAAGGTCTCCTTTTTGAAAAAGGGGAGCATGATGCTCCCCTAAGATCAGATTTTTTCCAACAAATCGGAAGCACGGTCGAGGGAATCGCCTTCAAACAATTCCACCAATCCGCTGTCGCATTGCCGGGCAAAATCCGGGTCGAGAGGAATTTTGGCAAGCACGGGAACGGAATAGTCCTCGCTGACCTTGTCGATGTGGCTTTCCCCGAACAATTCAATGCGCTTTCCGCAGTCGGGACATTTGAGATAACTGTAGTTTTCAATCAATCCGAGAATGGGAATATTCATTTTATTCGCCATGTTCACCGCTTTTGCCACGATCATGGAAACCAGATCCTGGGGAGAGGTGACGATCACGATTCCGTCCACGGGAAGCGATTGGAAAACGGTAAGAGGAACGTCGCCGGTTCCCGGGGGCATGTCGACGAACATATAATCCACGTCGCCCCAGATAGCATCGGTCCAGAATTGGGTGACGGTGCCGGCAATGACGGCTCCCCGCCAGATCACCGGAGTGGTCTCATCGGGAAGAAGCAGGTTCGTGGAAACGACAGAAATGCCGGTTTTGGTGCGTGCCGGATACATTCCCATTTCATCGCCCTGCAACGGCCCCTTCAGACCGAAGAGTTTGGGAATGGAAGGCCCGGTAATATCCGCGTCGAGAACGGCTGTTTTATATCCCTTGCGGTTCATCAACACCGCAAGCATAGCGCTGACGGAAGATTTTCCGACCCCGCCTTTGCCGCTGACGACGGCGATCACTTTTTTAATGTTGCTCATTTCATGGGGCTTGGCTTTAAGGCTTTCAGCGCCTCCGCAGTTCTGCCCACAGTTCTTGCAATCGTGCGTGCAACCCATAACAAAAACCTCCTTGAGGGTAATGCATTCTACCAATTATGATACCACACAAGGGAAAAAAAGTCAAGGGAAAATGGAAAAAAACAAAAAAGATTCGTCTTTTTTTACTTGACAGACCGGGTTTTTGATGATACAATAGAGAAAACGAAGAAAGGGGCGTACCGATGGAGAAAAACATTTTATGGAAACCGAAGGGAGAAGTTTGCGCTTTTTCCGGCTACCGCCCCCAAAAATTGCCCTTTACGTCGGAATCCGATCCGGCTTGCACGATTCTAAAACTCCGGTTGAAAGATGAAATTTACCATTCTATTCAACAAGGCTGCACCGATTTCCTTTGCGGAATGGCGCTGGGAACGGATACTTGGGCAGCGGAAACAGTATTGGAGATCCAAAAAACTTTGGAAGGAATCAAACCGGTTCATCTCCACGCATATCTCCCCTTCCCCGGTCAAGACGCAAAGTGGAGCGCAAAAAACCGCCGCAGATACCGGGAAATTCTGTTACAATGCGAATCTGTCACCATCGTTTCGTCCCAATATTTGCCTGATTGCATGGAGAGGAGAAACCGGGCAATGATTCATCGGGCGGATCGGCTGATTGCCGTATTTGACGGACAAAACGGCGGAACGAAGAATACCATTCGCATGGCGCACGAAAAAGGAATTGAGATCCGGATCTTATCCCCCATTCCACCGGAATACACTCCGTCAAACCCCGGAGAACGATCAACCGAAGACGACGGACAAATCAAACTGTTTTTTTGACCAAGACATAAAACGGAGGCACTTGCAACTGCAAGTGCCTCAATTCTTTCTTGTTATTCGACCAAGCCGGAACGTTCAATACTCTGAATGAAGTACCGTTGGGCGAAGAGGAAGACGATCAACAAGGGCAGGATAATCAAAAGACAAGCCGTATCGTTAATCGCCATTGCCTGAGCCTCGTCCTTAATGGAAGAAGCCACGTTTGCCGCCTTATTGGCAAGGATCTCCAACTTAGGAAGCAACATGCTGTTGTAGGTGGTATCGGTCCACTGCCAAGTGAAAGCAAACAGGAAAACGGTGATCATCATATTTGCCGCATTGGGAAGCATGATGGAGAAGAACGTACGGAAGAATCCGGCACCGTCGATGTAAGCGGAATTTTCCAATTCCTTGGGAAGTCCCCGGAAGAACTGGCGCATCAGATAGATGTAGAGCCCGTTTTTCAGACCCAAACCCAGAGCAGACATAATGACCAAGGGCCAATAGGTATTGATCAAACTCAGATCCGTTCCGAGGAAATGAGAGAAGCGAACGAACAAAGGCAGCTGAATCGTTTGGGCGGGGATCATCAAAGTCAAAAGAACCAAAACGAACAGCAGGTCTCTGCCCTTGAACTTAAACCGGGCAAAACCGTAACCGACGACGCTTGCAACGAACAATTGGAAAACGGCGACGATCAGAGACAGCAACGCAGTGTTCACGAAAGAAGTCCAATAGCTCATATTAAGCATAGCGCGTTCAATGAAATAGGTAGAGCCCTGACGGGGGATATACATTACCGTATTATCCACGATATCCTCGGTGCTGGAGAAGGCAACGACGAATTTAACCAGGAAGGGATACAGGATCATATAGGCAATACCGACGATAATGATAAAGCGGAGAATGATCCAGACCAATTTCCCTAATCCGTTCAGATTCAGGTTGCGGCGTTTCCAAGTTTCCCAGTCCACCTTTTCCCGCTGGACTTTGTTTCCGGAGCGCATTTCAGCGAGGAAGGACTTCTTGCCGCCGGAGGGGAACAGTTTTTCTTTGAGTCCAAGAATAAATTCTTTGATCTTATTCATTTCGTTCCCTCCTTTAATCCTGATAGACGATCAACTTATTGACCAACAGGAAGACGACGCCCACGAACAACAAAAGCAAGACCGTATACATCCAAGAGAATGCAGAGGCAATAGAGTAAGTGGAAACGTTTTCATAATACTTGGCAATAAAGGAGATGGTCTGATTGTCCACACTGGTAAACAGGTCGATAACGGTATAGAGCAAATTTACCAAAATCAAGGGGGAGATCATGGGGAAGGAGATCTTCCAGAACACTTCCCAGCCGGTCGCACCTTCCACCTTCGCGGCTTCGTACATATTGATCGAAATAGACTGCAAGCCGGAAAGGAAGATCAGCATCTGAACCCCGGAGGAAGTGATTACGGTATAAAGCCCGTCAATGGCACCGGAAACGATCGTTGCAAGACTGGAATTTCCAAGGGCGGAAAGAACCATTGCCTCGATCTCCATGGTGTTAAACCCGGCAACGCCGGCACCGACGTCCAATTTATCCCCTTGCTGATATTGGTCCTGTAAACTGGAAAGGTTATCGAAATACGTAACGATACCGGTAGAAAGAACTACGGGAATAAAGAAGATGACGCGGGCGATGGATCTTCCCCGGAAATTCTGGTTCAGGATATTTGCCATAAAGAACGCAAAGATCAAGATGATGAAGATCTGCGGCAACAACGCAATGGTAGACGAATACACAGTTTGAAGAAACCCGTTTTCCACAAAAAGTGCATCGTGATAATTTTGCCAGCCTACGTAGATATTTTTCTCGCCGTAACGACCGGCGTTTTCGGAAAAGGAATACTGAATAGACTGCACCAGTGAGGGAATATAAATAAGAGCCAATCCAAGGATGAACGGAGAGACAAAAATATAGCCGAACAGACTCTTTTTACGTTCCAAAGAAAGCCGAATCTTCTTGGGAGGCTTCTTTGCAGGCGCAGATACTTTTACTTCTGCAGTTTTTCCAGCCATTTTCAACCCTCCTGTGTCGCGTCATTCACATTGTCTGTTACCGGGGGTACGGGCGTAGGCTCTTCCAGGTAAGCAGTTCCTGTAATGACTTCTTTATATTCGTTCACGGTGAGAACTAAGTAAGATTTTGCTTTGATCACGGTGCGGTCATTCAGTTCCATGTCGTCGGAATTGTAGTTTACAAGAACGACCTTCTTATCTCCGTACACGGTAGCAAATACACCGCCGCAGGCAACCCGCTTCAGCGCAGGCTCGTAAGTGGGCAGAGTCCCGGGTGCCGCTCCTTCGGGAACGGGAACTTCCGTCCAACCGATAAGACCTTCGTGATCCAACTTGTAGAAGGCATCAACCGCCGTGTGATCGGTAATGGGTTCGTTCACAACGTCGTTCAAGACCTTTGCTGCCTCTTTGTAAATTTCCACTGCCCGATCAAAGGTCGAGGTGTAATTCAAAGAGAAATAATCATAGAACTCCGTATAGTCAAAGATAGAATCTTCTGCACCCATCCAGCGGAAGGTAAAGGCAGATCCGGTTTCCAATGCCAACAGCAGAGCGTTTTCGTAGTCGCCGGTCTGATTGAGAGGATCCAGAGAATAATTCACGTAACCGTGAAGCATGATCTGAGTGAAGGGAATCGAAGAGGAAGCCGTCATATATTCCGAAGAGCCGGCAGACAGACCAAAGATATGGGAGGCATACTTCCAAGTATAGAAGTTTCCGGTAGAAACCGCGATATCGTATCCTTCAAATGTCTGAAGAACCTTCACGTGATCCTTTTCAGCCCAGGCACGGGATACACCGTCGTTGGTCTTATAGTTGGAATGAATTCCTTTTCCCAAATTCCCTAAAGCAATAGACTTGCTGTTTTCGATGACCTCTTCGAAAGAAGCTTTATAGGTTTCCGCCATTTCTGCAGAAACTTTGGAAGAAACCAAGATTTTTTCCGCCAAATCGGAACGGAGTGCGCCGGTGGCATTCATACGCTCCACAATGGTAGCCGTAGAACGGTTCATACGGCGGGCGGCGTCCTGAGATTTACTAAAGCCGTTTCCGGAAGAAGTCACGTGGAGGAACTCAACGGAGGGGAAGAATCCCATTCCGTTATCGTTGCAGTACTGAACAAGAGAAGCAAGTTCCCCTTTCGTTCCCATGCAATCGAGCAGTTCCAGATCTTTAGCCGCAACGTTGTTTTCCCCGCCGTTTGCCCAATAGGTATAGCGGGCAACCACGTTGCTGACACCGGATTCCTTCAATTTGGTAAGAATTTCAAGGGATTGGTTATACGTGGTCAAAGGCGTTTTGGTTTTAACGGGAACCCCGGCAACCGTCTCATTCATATCCACGCAGCCAATCAGATCCACAAAGAAGGGAAGTTCGCTTTCCTCAAGTTTCTCTTTGGGGAAAAGATCTTTGGAGGTGAAGTAATTTCTCAGATAGGCGGCGTACTCGGAATAAGTCATTCCGCCTTTTGTAAACAGGTATTGAATCCGGTAAACTCCCGTTACGTCGTCTTTGGAGAGCAGTAATCCGGAACCGGCCTGCTCACTTCCCGAACCGGCAGCAACCAAAGAAGTAGAATAGGTACGGTAATCCCGTTCCGAATAAACTACTTCGTAGTTAATAGAAGAAACCGGATAGGTCGTTGCCTGAATGGGCCGTGCCACAACGCTTGCCTGCCCTGCTCCTTCTTCCATAACGGCGATAATACCGCCGCCGTTATAGTGGGTAGCATCTGCAGGGAATTCGCCTCGGTCAAAAATCAGATACGGGGCGAGAACCTGTTCGGAATAATCGGTATCGTATTTCTTACTAAACGAACCGTCCGCACCGTAGACCCTGCTTTTGAACAGGCTCGTCTTCAAATTTCCCTTCACGGGGATCACTGCACCGGAGCCGTCGGGAACAATCAGATAGCCGTTAGGATAGAATTCTCTGGTTGCCCCCATAC
>JAZNDV010000199.1:0-9340 GCA_045588285.1 Eubacteriales bacterium | reverse complement strand
CCACTACGGCCGTATGTGCCCCGTGGAAACCCCCGAAGGACCTAACATCGGTCTGATCTCCTACCTTTCTACCTACGCCCGTATTAACGAATACGGCTTTATTGAAGCTCCCTATCGTCCGGTCAACAAAGAGACCGGCGTGGTGGAAGACGACGTGGTCTATATGACTGCCGATTCCGAAGACGGATTTATCGTCGCTCAGGCAAACGAGCCTCTCGACGAGGAAAACCGCTTCGTCAACAAGCGGGTTGCCGCCCGCCTGCGGGACGCCATTTTGGAAGTGGAACGGGAAAAAGTCGACTACATGGACGTTACCCCCCGTATGTTGGTTTCTATCGCTACCGCGATGATCCCCTTCCTGGAACACGACGACGCCGTCCGTGCTTTGATGGGTGCGAACATGCAGCGTCAGGCAGTTCCTCTGATCCGTACCGAAGCTCCCTTCGTCGGGACCGGTATGGAACACCGTGCCGCGGTGGACTCCGGCGTTTGCGTCGTTGCCCGTCAGTCCGGCGTTGTGACCAAAGTTGACGCCCGTGAGATCTATATCCTCGGCGACGACGGCATTTCTCACCGCTACCCCACCGTTAAGTATCTTCGTTCCAACCACGGTACCTGCTTCAATCAACGGGTCATCGTCAGCGAAGGAGACCGGGTGGAAGCCGGAGACGTGATTGCCGACGGTCCTTCGACCCAAAACGGCGAACTTGCTCTGGGGCGCAATATGCTCATCGGCTTCATGACCTGGGAAGGTTACAACTACGAAGACGCGGTTCTTTTGAACGAACGCTTGGTGAAGGAAGATATTTACACTTCCATTCATATTGAAGAATACGAAATCGACGCCAAAGAAACCAAACTCGGGCCCGAAGAGATCACTGCCGATATTCCCGGTGTTTCCAAGGATCTGTTGGCAGACCTGGACGAGCGCGGAATTATCCGTATCGGCGCGGAAGTTCATTCCGGCGATATTTTGGTCGGACGCGTTTCTCCCAAGGGAGATGCGGAACAGACCGCCGAGGAACGCCTGTTGCGCGCTATCTTCGGTGAAAAGTCCCGGGAAGTCCGGGATACGTCCCTGAAGGTTCCCCACGGCGAATACGGTACCGTCGTTGACGTTAAAGTATTTACCCGGGAAAATTCCAACGAATTGTCTCCCTCAACCAATATGGTCGTCCGGGTCTATATCGCTCAGCGCCGTAAGATCAGCGTCGGCGATAAGATGGCAGGCCGCCACGGTAATAAGGGCGTTATCTCCCGGATCCTTCCCGAAGAAGATATGCCTTACCTGCCCGACGGCACGCCGTTGGATATCGTTTTGAACCCCCTGGGCGTTCCTTCCCGTATGAACATCGGTCAGGTTTTGGAAGTCCACTTGGGCATGGCTGCCCGTAAACTGGGGTGGAAGATCATGACCCCGGTCTTCGACGGCGTTCAGGAAGAAGATATCATCAAGTGCTTGGACAAAGCCGGCTATAACCACGACGGTAAGACCGTTCTGTACGACGGACGTACCGGTCAGCCCTTTGAAGGAAACGTTACCGTCGGCGTCATGTATTACCTCAAACTGGCGCACTTGGTTGACGATAAGATCCATGCCCGCTCCACCGGTCCTTACTCTCTGGTTACCCAACAGCCTTTGGGCGGGAAAGCCCAATTCGGCGGTCAGCGTTTCGGGGAAATGGAAGTTTGGGCTTTGGAAGCCTACGGTGCCGCATACACCCTGCAGGAAATGCTCACCGTCAAGTCCGACGATACCGTCGGCCGCGTGAAGACCTTTGAATCCATCGTCAAGGGTTACAATATTCCCAAACCCGGGATTCCCGAATCCTTCAAGGTTTTGGTCAAGGAACTGCAGGCGCTGTGTCTCGACGTGAAGATCCTTGCCAAGGACGGGGAAGAAGTGGATATCACCACGAATTACGATGAGGATATGGTCGATGCACGTATGTCCCTTCCCGCATCGGAAGATCTTCCCGCTGCAGGAACCAATACCGGAAGCTACTTTAACGAGTTCGAAGACGAATTCGACGACGAAAACGACGACGAAAGTTCTTTCCTGGACGCGTTGGAAGTTCCTGAAGCCGTCGGTGAAGACGAAACCCTCTACGACGGAACCGTTTCCGGCGAAGAGACCGAAATTCAAGAATAAGGAGGACGGAATAGTATGAACGAATTTGAATCCATGAACGAGATCCTCGACCTGGATGATCTGACCAACGTTTCCGCCCCTGAGTCCGATCTTTTGGCTCAGGTCACCGAAGACGCCGGGCATCCCCGTCCCCACGATCCCAACAACGAGAGCGATTTCAGCTCTATTAAGATCGCCCTCGCTTCTCCTGAAAAGATCCGTTCCTGGTCTCACGGGGAAGTCAAAAAACCGGAAACCATCAACTACCGTACCCTGAAACCGGAACGGGACGGCTTGTTCTGCGAACGCATCTTCGGGCCTATGAAGGACTGGGAATGTCATTGCGGAAAATACAAGCGTTTCCGTTATAAGGGCAAGGTCTGCGAACGTTGCGGCGTGGAAATCACCCGCGCCAAAGTCCGCCGGGAACGTATGGGGCATATCGAATTGGCAGCTCCCGTTTCCCACATTTGGTATTTCAAAGGAATTCCTTCCCGCATCGGACAGATGCTGGATATTCAGCCTAAGCAGTTGGAACAAGTCCTTTATTTCGGTGCTTATATCGTGACCGATGTTAACGACAAGGTCGTCAACGGTGCCATCAAGAAGAAGGATATTCTGACCGAAAAGGAATACGCCGACTGGAAGGAAAAATATTACGGCAAGAACGACTTCGTCGCCGAAATGGGCGCGGAAGCCGTGAAGAAATTGCTGGCGGAGATCGACCTGGACGTTCTGTCCGATGAGATCCGCACCGAACTGGAAGACGCCACCGGTCAGAAGCGTGTGAAACTGGTTAAGCGTCTGGAGATCGTCGAAGCCTTCCGTCTTTCCGGAAACCGTCCGGAATGGATGATCTTGGACGTTCTTCCCGTTTGTCCCCCGGATATCCGGCCCATGGTTCAGTTGGACGGCGGCAGATTTGCCACCTCTGACCTGAACGATCTGTACCGCAGAGTTATTAACCGCAACAACCGCTTGCGGAAACTGATCGAACTGAACGCTCCTCAAATCATTATCCGTAATGAAAAGAGAATGCTGCAGGAAGCCGTCGACGCTTTGATCGACAACGGCCGCCGGGGCAAACCGGTCAACGGTCCCAAGGATCGGGCGTTGAAATCTCTGTCCGACGTTTTGAAAGGAAAGCAGGGACGGTTCCGTCAGAACCTGCTCGGAAAACGCGTGGACTATTCCGGACGTTCCGTTATCGTCGTCGGCCCCGAACTGAAGCTGTATCAGTGCGGGCTTCCGAAGGAAATGGCGCTGGAACTGTTCAAACCCTTCGTTATGAAGCGTTTGACCGAACTGGGTGTCGTCAATAACATCAAATCCGCGAAAAAGGCGGTCGAACGGAGCGAAACCGCCGTTTGGGACGCCTTGGAAACGGTCATCAAGGAATATCCCGTCATGTTGAACCGTGCACCGACCCTGCACCGTTTGGGAATTCAAGCCTTTGAACCGGTCTTGGTCGAAGGCCGCGCTCTGAAACTGCACCCCTTGGTCTGTACCGCCTTCAACGCCGACTTCGACGGCGACCAGATGGCTGTTCACGTTCCTTTGTCTGCCGAAGCTCAGGCAGAAGCCCGCTTCCTGATGCTTTCTGCCAATAACCTGCTCCGTCCTCAGGACGGGAACCCCGTTACCGTTCCCACCCAGGACATGATCCTCGGTTCTTACTATTTGACTATCGTCAACGAGAACGAACAGGGAGCAGGCAAATGCTTTATGAACGCGGAAGAAGCTCGCCGGGCGTACGATGCCGGTGCGATCCAGTTGCACGCTCCCATCAAAGTCCGGGTCACCAAGGAGATCAACGGCGAAGTCCGTACCGGTCTGATCGACTGCACCATGGGTCAGTTGCTCTTCAACGAAACCATTCCTCAGGATCTTCGTTTCGTTGACCGGAACGATCCCGAACACGCCCTGGATCTGGAAGTTACCTTCCTCGTTACCAAGAAGGAACTGGGCAAGATCATCAACCGCTGTATCCGCGTCCACGGAATTACCGAGACGGCAGTGGTTCTCGACAAGATCAAGTCTTACGGTTATAAATATTCCACCGTCGGTGCCATCACCATCTCCGTTGCCGATATGAAGGTTCCCCCTGCCAAGTACGAATTGGTTGCCCAAGCCGACAAGACCGTCGAAGGCATCACCCGGAACTTTAAGCGCGGACTTATTTCCGAGGACGAACGGTACGAACAGGTCGTTACCGTTTGGAGTGATACCACCGCCAAGGTTACGGAAGTCCTTTCCGGATACCTTGACAAGTTCAATCCCGTCAAAATGATGCAGCACTCCGGTGCCCGCGGTAACATCGACCAGATCAAACAGTTGTGCGGTATGCGCGGTTTGATGGCGAATACCTCCGGTAAGACCATCGACATTCCTATTCGCGCTAACTTCCGTGAAGGTCTGAACGTTCTGGACTACTTCATCTCTTCCAGAGGTGCCCGTAAGGGTCAGGCAGATACCGCTCTGAAGACCGCCGACTCCGGGTATTTGACCCGCCGTTTGGTTGACGTTTCTCAGGATATTATCATTCGCGAGGACGATTGCGGTTCCGACGACGGAATCTGGGTCACCGAAATTGCCGAAGGCGATGAAAGAATCGAATCGTTGCAGTCCCGTCTGATGGGCCGCTTCCCCGTGGACGATATCGTTCACCCCGAAACCGGCGAAGTCATCGTCAGCAAGGACCGTTATATCAACGAATTCGATGCGGAAGCCATCGTCAAAGCCGGCATTACCAAAGTAAAACTCCGTTCCGTTCTCACCTGTAACTGCCGTTACGGTGTCTGCGCGAAATGTTACGGCATGAACCTGGCGACCAGCGACGTGGTCAACGTCGGGGAAGCCGTCGGTATCATCGCCGCTCAGTCCATCGGCGAACCCGGTACTCAGTTGACCATGCGTACCTTCCACACCGGCGGCGTTGCATCGACTGCCGATATCACCCAGGGTCTTCCCCGGGTTCAGGAACTCTTTGAAGCACGTCACCCCAAGGTTTTGGCAATTCTGTCCGAAATCGACGGCGAATTGCGCTTCCAGGAAATCCGCAACGCCCGGTATGCCATCATTATGAATGCCGAAACCGGCGAAGAACGCTCCTATCTCATTCCTTACGGCGCTACTCTCCGGGTTCACGAAGGGGATTACGTCCACAAGGGTGACGAACTGACCCGCGGTGCTTCCGATCCGCAAGATATTCTCCGGGTCAAGGGCGAAGACGCCGTCCGGGAATATATCATTCAGGAAATCCAGAAGGTTTACAAGCGCCAGGGCGTTGATATCAGCGATAAACACATCGAAGTGATCGTCCGTCAGATGCTCCGCAAGGTTCGGGTCGTCGATTCCGGGGATACCGGGCTTCTCGCCGGCTCCGTGGTCGACCGTCCTGAAGTGTATCACCTTAATCTTGAGATTGCCCGCCGTAACGAGGCAGAAGGTCTCGACTTGAAGCCCGCCACGGTGGAAACCGTCCTTCTCGGTATCACCAAGTCTGCGTTGGCAACCGAATCCTTCCTGTCCGCCGCTTCCTTCCAGGAGACCACCAAGATCCTGACCGAAGCCGCCATCAAGGGTAAGACCGACCACCTGATCGGTCTGAAGGAAAACGTTATCATCGGGAAACTCATTCCTGCCGGTACCGGCTTGGAACGCTACCGCAACGTTAACGTGGAAGAAAAAGAAGATATCATCTGATCGACGACAAAAACGTCGGTTAACGAATCCCCTCGGAATAGCTCTGAGGGGATTCTCAGTTTGTCGATAAACCTCAAAAGTGACATTTTCCCGGTCAATCTCATCAGTCTCGCCTTCGGCGATCCAGCTTCCCTTACTAAGGGAAGCCAAACGTCTGTGCAATCTCTCTTACCGATTCATTGTCCGGGATTTTTCTCGTGGAGAGTGAAAAAGTGTTTGGGATTTTGCACAAAAAAAGCCTTCCCCTGGCAGGGGAAGGGGGACCGCTTGCGGTGAATGAGGTTATTTATTCGTCGTCTTCCATTTCGTTGAAGTAATCTCGGTCGAAAAATTCTGCAAGGGTGATTCCCGCCCCTTCGCAAAAGCGTTTGATGGTTATAACCTTTGAGCATTTGGTTCTACCCTTAAATAAATCGTAAATTGGGGCTGGGGACATACCGCCTTTGAGCGAAGCGTCGCAAATATTCACGCCCTTTTCTTCGCAGATCTCTCGAATCCGTTGCGTGATTGCATCGTTTAATTTCATAACATATCTCCTCTTTTCGTGGAATTCCACAATTATTATAAGGCAAAACACTGTTTTATCTCATGGGAAACCATGATGAATTGACAAAAACAGGTATTTGTTGTATAATAAATCATGGAATTCCATGATTAGAGGGGGATAACATGATCGTAACCTTTATCGGGCACAGTACGTTGCCGGAAAACTATGATTTATGTAATAGGTTGAGAGATTCCATTTCGGAATTGGTTTCAAGCAATGAGAAGGTATCGTTTTATTGTGGGGGATACGGAGATTTTGATGCGTTGTGTGCTAAAGTTTGCCGGGAACTGAAATCGGATTTTCCTCTTTCCGAAATCGTTTACGTTACGCCGTATTTGAACGACAAAAAAATACGGTGGTCTGTGGAAAGCGGAAAATACGATACCGTAGTTTATCCACCCATTGAAACCGTACCTTATAAGTATGCGATCATAAAACGGAATCAATGGATGGTGGATCGGGCAGATTTGATTTTTTCCTACGTGACCGTTTCTTGGGGCGGTGCTGCCGGGACGTTAACGTATGCAAAAAAACAAAACAAAAAAATCATCGACCTTGCGCAGAGGAATTGAATTTACTCGGTGTTTACTCGTTTTTTATTGAATTTTTGCCCATGGAGAGGAATTTTGCAGAAAATCGTTGATAGTTCGGAAAAAGTTCATAAATTATTTTACTTTTCGGTGTTGCAAAAACCCTTGATTTGTGTTATACTATACAATGCCTGTACAAGCGGGTTTTCTCGTCATGCAGGTAAAAATGAAAAACAGGAGGTGTAAGAATGCCCACTTTTAACCAGCTCGTCCGGAAAGGCAGAACCGTCGCAACGGAGAAGTCCAAGGTTCCCGGTCTTCAGAAAAGTGTCAACTCTCTGAATAAAAAGACGTCTGAGCAGTTCTCTCCCCAGAAGAGAGGTGTCTGCACCGTCGTTAAGACCACGACCCCCAAAAAGCCGAACTCCGCACTCCGTAAAGTCGCAAGAGTCCGTCTGACCAACTCCATCGAAGTTACCGCCTACATTCCCGGTATCGGCCATAACCTGCAGGAACACAGCGTTGTTCTAATCCGCGGCGGCCGTGTCCGCGACCTGCCCGGTGTCCGTTACCACATTATCCGCGGTACCCTTGACGCTCAGGGTGTTGCCAACCGTATGCAGGCTCGTTCCAAGTACGGTGCGAAGAAGCCCAAGGCGAAAAAGGCATAAGTTCATTGAATTGAATGTGCCATCTGCGTGTACGCCACGCTGCGGCAAGAAGGCCGCATAAAAAAAGTATAGTTAGATGCTTCATTGAATTCAGTGAATTTATGCGAAGCGCTAACGGGGGCTGAAATGCCTTCGAGTACCTATGAAATCATTGACTATAATGAAGGAGGGAAGTTAAGTGCCTAGAAGAGGTTCCATTTCCAAAAGAGATGTCCTGCCCGATCCTATTTACGGGAGCAAACTGGTCACCCGGCTGGTCAACTCCGTAATGTACGACGGTAAGAAGGGCGTCGCTCAAAAAATCGTTTACGACGCATTTGACATCGTAAAAGAAAAAACCGGCAAAGATGCCCTGGAGGCTTATCAAGCCGCTATGGACAACATCATGCCCCAACTGGAAGTTAAGGCTCGCCGTGTCGGCGGTTCTAACTATCAAGTTCCCGTCGAGGTCCGTCCCGAACGGCGCCTCACCCTCGGTCTGCGTTGGCTGACTGCTTATGCCCGTGCCCGCAGCGAGAAAACCATGAAGGAACGCCTTGCCAACGAAATCATCGACGCGATGAACGGCATGGGCGGTGCCGTCAAGAAGAAAGACGATACTCACAAGATGGCTGAAGCCAACAAGGCTTTCGCACATTTCAGATGGTAAGGTAGGAAGGAGTTACTATGGCAAGACAGCATCCGCTGAATATGTACCGTAACATCGGTATTATGGCGCATATCGACGCCGGTAAAACTACCACCACTGAACGCCTTCTGTTCTACACCGGACGGACCCATAAGATCGGCGAGACCCACGACGGTACCGCCACCATGGACTGGATGGAACAAGAACAGGAAAGAGGTATCACCATTACGTCCGCCGCGACTACCGCGTTTTGGAAAGATCATCAGATCAACGTAATCGATACCCCGGGACACGTTGACTTCACCGTTGAAGTCGAACGGTCTCTCCGCGTTCTGGACGGTTCCGTTACCGTTCTTTGCGCTAAGGGCGGGGTAGAACCCCAATCCGAAACCGTATGGAGACAGGCGGATAAATATCACGTCCCCCGTATGGCTTACGTTAACAAGATGGACATCATGGGCGCCGATTTCTACCGGGTCGTTTCCATGATGAAAGAACGTCTGAAGTGTAACGCAGTTCCCATTCAGCTGCCCATCGGTGCAGAAGAAAGCTTTATCGGCTTGGTCGACTTGGTCGAAATGAAGGCTTATATCTATAAGGATAACCTCGGTCAGGATATTGATGTTACCGATATTCCTGCGGATATGGCGGATAAAGCGGAAGAATACCGTGCAGAAATGCTCGAAGCCGTTGCTTCCGAAGACGAAGAATTGATGGAAAAATACCTGGAAGAAGGGGATCTTTCCATCGAAGATATCAAGAAGGGGATCCGCAAGGCGACCATCGCCAACACCATGGTTCCCGTTTGCTGCGGTACTTCTTACCGTAACAAGGGTGTTCAGAAACTTCTGGACGCCATCGTGGACTATATGCCCTCTCCCCTCGACATTCCCGCCATCGACGGCGTGGACGTCGACACCGGAGAAGCGACCTGCCGCCATCCTTCCGATGACGAACCCTTCTCTTCTCTTGCATTTAAGATTGCAACCGACCCCTACGTTGGTCGTATTTGCTTCTTCCGCGTGTACTCTGGTCATATCGCTGCCGGCACGTCTCTGCTCAACTCTACTAAGGGCAAGCAGGAGCGTTTCGGTCGTATTTTGAAGATGCACGCAAATCACCGGGAAG
>JAZNDV010000198.1:0-12641 GCA_045588285.1 Eubacteriales bacterium | reverse complement strand
CGACTTCGTTGCGGTTGTTGTCACAATCCCGACACGTGGGATCGGGACGGCGGAACGGAATACACTCCCTTAGAGCTTGCAGAAAAAGCGGCAGGATATAAAGGCTATTTCGGGAAAAACGGCGGGATTACCCTTTCCGGAGGCGAACCCTTGCTTCAGGCGGAATTTGCGAAGGAAATCTTTGACGAATGTAAAAAGCGGGAGATCCATACCTGCCTTGACACTTCGGGAAGTATTCTGAACGAAGACGTAAAATCGTTACTTTCCGTCACAGACCGGGTGCTTTTGGATATAAAATATCCTTCGGAAGAACAGTACCGGAATTTTGTCGGCTGCGGAATCGATGCACCGTTACGGTTTTTGGAATATCTGAACCAGCGGAACATTCCAACGACATTACGGCAAGTGACGATTCCGTCCTTGAACGACACGGAAGAATCGGTGCAATTTCTCAATGAATTGGTAAAAAAATACCCTTGTATTGACAAGATCGAATTGCTCCCCTTCAAAAAAATCTGTGCGGTAAAATATCAGCAATTAGGTCTGCCCTTCTCCTTTGAACGGTACGAAACACCGTCAGCAAAAACGATGCAGCGGCTGGAATCCAAAATCAAAATCTTATAAATTCAAAAGGGGCTGTCAGAAGACAGCCCCATAGATTAAACATTTTATATAATACGTCAAACAGGGCATAATAACAAAAAGAGAAAACAAGAGAAACGGAGCTGGACATGACCCAAGACGAGCGTTATCGAATGATGACCGAATCCAATCTTCACAGTCTCATTCCAAAAATGGCGGTCCCAACAATCATCAGTATGTTGGTTACGTCGGTCTATAATTTGGCGGACACCTATTTCGTCAGCAAAATTTCCACGGAAGCCTCTGCGGCTGTCGGGGTTATTTTTTCGCTCATGGCGTTAATTCAGGCATTGGGATTCACCATCGGCATCGGATCCTCAACTTACGTCTCAAGGCTTTTAGGGGGAAAAAACCGGGAAAAAGCAGAAAGAACCGTATCCACGGCGTTTTTTACCGCGATTACAGTCGGAACGATCTTTGCGGCGGTCGGGCTGATATTCCGGGAAGGAATCGTTCACGCCTTGGGGGCAATTCCCGAGGTTCACGAACTTGCGGTGGATTACGCAACCTATATATTCATGGGTGCGCCCTTTATGATGGGATTATACGTACTCAACAATCAAATGCGTGCCCAAGGAAGCGCGGTTTTATCCATGATCGGAGTGATGTCCGGGGGAATTTTGAACATTGGATTGGATCCTTTGTTCATTTTCGTATTTGATTGGGGCATTGCAGGTGCCGCCATTGCAACGGTGCTGAGCCAATTTATTTCTTTCTGTATTCTTCTGGTATTAAATAACCGCGTAAAAAATATTATTTCCGTTCGATTCAAAACCTTAAAACCTTCTTGGAAAATCTATAAAGAGATCGTACACAGCGGTTTTCCATCTCTGTGTCGGCAGGGATTAGCAAGTTTTTCCAGCGTTGCGTTAAACTTTGCGGCAGGTCCTTACGGAGCGGCAGCGTTGTCCGCGCTATCCATTGTCAATCGGTTTATGATGTTCTTATATTCTGCGTTGATTGGATATGGGCAGGGATTTCAGCCGGTGTGCGGATTCAACTTCGGAGCAAAACGGTTTGACCGGGTTCTTGAAGCTTATAAATTCAGCCTGAAAGTCGGCGCAATTCTAATAACGGCGTTGGGAATCGGCGCATATTTTATGGCACCTCAAGTAATGACCTGGTTCCGGGCGGACGATGAAGAGGTGATCCGCATCGGGGTTCAAGCGTTACGGGCACAGTGCTTCACCTTACCACTGCAAGCCTTTATGATGCTGTCCCAATTTTTATGTCAATCCATCGGATACGGATTCCGGGCTGCGCTGATTGCCATGGGACGGCAAGGATTGTTCCTGATTCCGGCATATCTGATTTTGCCGAAATTTCTGGGGATTACCGGATTGGTAATCTCGCAACCCTGTTCCGATCTTCTGACCGTAGCGATGACAATCTTCGTCATGACAGCGGTATTTCGTCAATTAAAAAAACTGACCGGAAATCAAGTAGAAATACAAAATCAATTAAAAAGAAACCGGATTTGACCTGCAAATTCCCTTTATCACAATACAAAAGGAACTACCCGAAACAGAGAAAACCACTCTGTTTCGGGTAGAAATTTTTTGCAATATTTTGTGGGAAGACCACGAAATTTTCTTATTTTCCTTTTTTGTGTTGAGGCAACGTGATTTCAAACACGGCACCGGTTTCTCCGTTCTTGCCGGAACGGTTATATGCCCGGGCAACGCCGTCGTGAGCAACAACGATAGCGTTTACGATGGATAATCCCAAACCGTATTTTCCTTGCCTGCCCTTGAAGAAACGGTCAAAAATATGATCGATTTCATCGGGAGAAATACCGGGGCCGTCGTCTTGAACAGAGATCACAACGTTTCCGTCCCGGAGGAAGACCGAAACCTCAATTACTGATTTTGCAAAGCGAAAAGCGTTTGATAAAAGGTTTGTAATTGCAGTTACCATGGTTTCGGAATCAACGTTGACGGTGACATCTGCAATTTTTCCGTAAATTAACTTAACACCGTCCAATCCGGTAAAACCGGAGACCCGGGAGGAGGCTTCGTCCAAAAGATCCGATACCGCCACGGGAGATTTGGAAATCACTTCATCAGCCGTTTCTATTTTTGAAAGGTAGATCAGTTCCCCGGTCAATTTTTCCAAACGGGACACTTGTTCCAAAACCTGATCTCCAACTTCTTGGGTATCTGTAAAAACGCCGTCTTTCAACCCTTCCACATAACCGCGGATCGACATGAGCGGGGTTCGCAATTCATGGGAGGCGTTCTGCAAAAAAGTTTTTTGCCGGGCATCGTATTCACTGAGAGAAAGAGCCATACGATCAATAGAACGTGCAAGATCCCCTACCTCGTCATTGGTTTCGATCACCGGAACTATGGCATCAAACTGCCGATTTGCCACCAAGTCAGCGCGGACTTTCAAGCGGCGCAGATTTCTTGTCAGCCCGGTACTGAACAAAAGCGAAACCGCAATCGCCAGAATCGACGCCGTAACAAGAGAAAAGAAATACAACGTCAACAAGGAATTTTGTATTCCATAAGAAGTGGGGGCAGTAAACAGGATCACGTACCCCAAGACTTTCTGGGTCGTAGCATTGTAGACTTGTTGAATGGCGACGGCATAGGTGGTATCCCCATAACGTAAAACCCGGGAACCGAGCGAATCCCGATAACGGGAGAGATACTCCACGAACCGCTCCGGCGTGGTACTGAGATGGTCCACGTTCATGCCGGTATTCTCGATATACTTAAAATTCGAATCCGCAAGAACCAAGGACGTAGAAGAATCAATATTTCGACGGAAAATCGCTTGCAGATCGGTAATCTTTGTGTCTGCAGTCCAATCGGGGATCAGAGACGCGTCCTTAGCAAAGGCGGCTCCGTTTTCCGATAACGTCTGGCGTGCCTGCAAAATAATATAACTATTCGCAAAGATATAAACAAAGCCTACGGAAATAATACCAATAATGGAAATTAACGTAATGTAAGACAGAATCAGCTTAAAGTGAAGACTGTTTCGAACGTCCTTTTTTTCCATAGATCACTCCGCGGCGTCGGTAACTTTATAGCCGTACCCCCAAACGGTATCGATCTGGAAGGCGGTTTGGGCGGCATCTAACTTCTTGCGAATTCGCTTAACCAAATCGTCCACCGCGCGGGTATCGCCGATATATTGATAATCCCAAATGCTGGTGAGCAGTTGATTTCGGGTAAAAACACGGTTTTTGTTAGTGATCATATAGAGAAGGAAATCGTATTCCATCGCAGTAAAGGAAAGATCGGTTTCCCTCTCTCCTTCCATTTTGACGATCCGGCGCTGGGTAGGATAGATCTTCAGGTCCCGGCAACGGGGCTCTGCCGCCGTTTTTTCTTCATTCATTCCGTCAATACGGCGGAATACCGCCTTGACCCGGGCAACCAATTCGCGGGGAGAAAAGGGTTTCATCATATAATGATCGGCACCCATTTCGATACCGAGAATACGGTCAAGTTCCTCATCCCGTGCAGAAACGATAATAATGGGAGTATTGTCAATCTTGCGAATCTCGTTACACAGTTCAAAGCCGGACATTCCGGGCATCATTATATCTACGATCAGCATATCGGGTTTATAGCGGGAAAAAGCCTCCAAGGCAGGCTCGGCGGAATCAAATTCCATAACCGAGAAGGACTCTTTCTCTAAATAGGAACGAATAATCTCTCGGATATTTTTTTCGTCGTCAATCACAAAAATCAATTTCGGCATAGCAAACCCTCTCTCGCGCCAAAAGGCGGTATTTTGACTTTATATTTTTATTATAAGACAATTTATCATACAACTTATTAAGATTTTGTGTCTTTTTTTTGTATTTATCAAATTGATCCGTATTGCTTTCCCGGCAGGGTGGATTTTCTTGTAAAAACAGATAAAATTCCCCCTGAATGGGAGGAGGGAGAGAGTTCTAAATCAGCAAAAGAACTCTCTCCCCAAGGCATGGAAAAACTGTTGTATAAAGAAAGGAATGGAATAAGCATCGATTCATCGGCAGGTCTCCCCTGCTGATGATACCATTATACAATATAAATTCCGAAAAACAAAGAGGAAAGTGTGGCAGGTTTTCGGGAAAACAGAAACAGAAAAAAGACCGAACCATCAAGATTCGGTCTTAAAAATCCGATTTACAATTATTCGCCGTCGGCTACGGGTTCATCATCACAGCAACCGCTGGATTCAACCACTTCAAAATAGCCGCATTCCTCATCGTCACAGCAATCACAATCGTCACAATCACAACAATCGTTGCAACCGATCAGAAGACGGAGTTTATCGCGGAAGATGTAGCAAAGCAACGCCACAACCCCGACAAATGCAATAATCCCGAGAATAACGCCAAGAATCGTTCCGGTTTTTTTACTCATAAAACAACACGCCTTTCGTAGTAATGAAATGTTTGTTTACTGTTCTATTTTAATTATAACTAATTTCCTTCGATTTGTCAACAGTGTTCCCTCTTTCTTCATAATTTATTCCGCTTTCTGCCGTATCAACGGCAGCGTACACCTTAGAAACCCCGAAGGAGATATCCTGCAGACGGGAAACGAGGGATTCCGGATAACATAGACGGACATCATCACTGTGGAGAAGCAACCAGCCGAACAGAGAATCGTCTGCCGGAATATCGCAAGTCAAAAGGTAAGAGCCGTCTGCAGTAGATTCAATAACGGAATCCGAGGGAAAATACCGTTCTGCACCGGAAAGAAACCGTTCATTGACACGAAAGATCATATGTATGGGATCTTGCAAGGAAGTGAAATAACCTTTTATGTATTGGTTCAAATCAAATTCCAGATCACCCCCGACCTCCCGGATATCCGTCGCCGCGAGGGAGGTGACCGTCAACTCCTCCATACGGTCTACACGATAAAAAGTTAAATCACCCTCTTCGTCGGCAGCAATCAGATAATAGCCGTCAATCCAAAGTAACCGATAGGGAGAAACTGTCTGATACCGAGAACTTTTCCGGCGGGAAGAATGTTCTGACAAAACAGAGCCTTTATAGAAAAAACGGACTTTTTTCCCTGCAGAAATGGAATCAAAGAGTATTTCCACCATAGAAAATATCCGCTCGGTAACGGAACCGTCCGGAATCACGGAAAAAAGCTCCGTAAATGCAGTTCTCTGGCATGAAATCGGAATCAACCGGCACAATTTTTTTTCTAACTCCAGTTTTCTTTTCCGGGAAATCACCGGAAAATTCCGCAATAAGTTAGATAAAAGTACAACGTCCCGTTGCGACAATGGACGGTCCGCCCAATAATAACGCGTATCCTTGGAGCGGACTGATTCCACGGGAAATCCCGCTTCTGAAATAGCTTTCAGATCCCGATACAACGATTTACGTTCCCATTTAATTCCTGCGCGGGCAAGTTCTTCGCCCAATTCGGTCAACGTGAGGGGGTGTTGCTCATCGGTGCGTTCCCATAAAATACGCAACAGCAACAAGGCTTTTTGCTTCTGTCGAGGTGTCCCTGCCACGAAAAATCACCTACTTTGTATATATTGCACAATTTTAAGAATAGTCTGTTGTGTATATTCAACAAATATTGCCTCTTGATTTTTTTTCAGAATGTGATATAATATTATTGTGATCGGGAACAAGTTTTCCTCTTCACTTTTTAAGGCTTATTCGTTTTATAACATATACCCCCTCTTTTTTTTGACCGAGAGTTTTTCGAAACTCCCGGTTTTTTTTATCCAAAACCGGGGGGAACATTTTATTGACCGGAGATCGTAATATCTTTTATCTTTACCCACGGAAGGCAACAGGTTCCGTCGTTGATCCGTTCCCTGGAAAGCGCTACGATGTTTTTCAGCATTTTTGCCAAATTACCGGAGATCATCACTTCATTCACGGCGTTGCAGATTTTTCCGTCTATAATCTCAAAACTATTTTTTGCAACGCCGGACATCGTACCGTCGGACGTCGGCTCTCCACCGGAAAAACGACCGACAAGCAAGCCGTGATCGACGGAAGCGATCATGTCCTCCAAAGAAGAATCTCCCCCATCGACAAAATAACACCCGCCGCCGGACACACTGCGTTTCAGTCCGGTTTTTTTCGCAGCGTAGCGTCCAAGAATAAAATTCTGCAAAACGCCGTCCTTAACGATCTCCATATCCTGCGCAACATAACCTTCGGTAGTAAAATAACCTCCGGCAAGTTCCGGGGAACGAGGGCAGGAGTACCAAGAAAAACGTGGGGACGCAACGGTTTTTTTCAATTGATCTTTCCAAATACTGGTACCGTCGATCAACACGCTGTCGGATAAAAAATTCCCTTCCACAGAACTCAAAAGACTGCCGAAACAGGAAGGTGTAAAAATTACGTCGCCCACAAATTTCCCGGAAAGAGGAACGGGAGTGATCTGCTTCAAACTGTCTTCGATAATCTGCCGTCCTCCCGCAAGGTCGATGACCGGGGTGTCCGGAGAATCAAAAACTGCACCGAAATAATTAAACGAAGAAGTGGCTTCTCCTTCCCGGCACATAAACATGGGAGAAAAGCTATACGCTCCCTGGCGGGTATTCAGGCAGATTCCGTTGGTAGCGCAATAGACACTTTCGCTGAGGGTATGGTCTATGGAAGCACTATCCACGGAAACGGCGGGATATTTTTTCTTCAATTCATCAAAAAATTCGGTGATCCGGGCAAGCATTGCCTCGGAATCGGGAATCAGAGGACCTTTTTCAAAGGATTGCACCGTAACTTCTTCCGGGAGACCTTCCGCCGGATCTTCCCGGGAAATTTCAGCCGCCCGGACGGCTTCTTCTGCGGCACGGCGAAGATCCTCTTCTTCAAAAGAGTTAACCGAAGAAACTCCCTTTCGAGTTCCTACAAGCGCTTTCATGGAAACCGAAACGTTTCGGACGGTACGCAAAAGACCAAGTGTTCCAGACTCATAATAAAATTCCGTCTTAGTGCCTTCCGACGCAACGCATACGCCATCGGTCGCCCCTGCGGAAATGAGATATTCAAGGCATTTTTTAGCGATGGATTCCCTGCGGTTCATATCAGTTTCCTCCTACGTTGATTTCACATTTGACGTGAGGTCCGCCCATTCCCACAGGGAATGGCTGCTTTTTACCGCACATTCCGGAATTGAGCCAAACCATTTCATCGGAGATCATATCAACGGTCTTCAACACGTCAAAGGCAACGCCGGATACGGTAGTGTCCCGAAGGGCGCGTCCCAAGGTTCCGTTTTTAATCTCGTATCCCATGGTAACCCCAAACATAAATTCTCCGGTAGAATCCGCCTGACCGTTTCCGGTAGCGGTGAAATAATAACCGTCTTCAATGGACGCTATCATATCTTGCAACTTATCATTTCCCGGAAGAATGGCGGTGTTCCGCATACGGATCAACGGTTCATCGGCAAAAGAAAACGCTAGAGCGTTTCCGGTACGTTCGTCATGATAACGGGCAGCGGAAGAACGGTTGTGCATCCAACCGGTTAGTATTCCACGATCAATCAAAACCGCATCTTTTGCCACGATCCCTTCGTCATCAATATATATGGGTGTCGGTAAAGTTTTTCCGTTGTACGTGTTTGCAAAATCGGTGAGAGTAACGATGGAAGACGCAACTTCTTTTCCCCGGCAGGGACCTGCAACGGAGCCGCTGATAACAAAATCCGCCTCAGCGGTATGCCCTACGGCCTCGTGTGCCAAAATCCCGGACAATTCCGGCGCAATAATACAAGTTTTACGCCCTGCATCGGCAAAGACGCCTTCCCGTTTGTGCATCAACTCTTCCACCACCTTATCAATGGCGGCATAACATTGAGACGGATTTGAAAAATTATCGGAAAACAGGCCGGAACCGCCGAAAATCTCGTACCGCTCCACGGGAGAGCCGTCCGAGGCAATTGCAGTCAACGCTACGGCAACGTTGCTTCGGGGCTGAAAGGAATAGCTGTAAACACCGTCTCCGGTCTTTAATTCTTTCTCCAAAGAAAGACAAGAACAGTTGACCCGGCGGGAGATAACCTCCGGGAATTTTTTCAAATAATCGTCGATCTGGGAAAGAAAGTCCAGAATCTCTTTTTGAGAAACGGTGTCTTCGCGCCAAAGATCTTGACGAGAAGCCGCGGCGCGGGGAGGAAGTTCCGTTCCGGCAGAAGGCAGGCGGTCGGCGAGGAATTTTGCATTGTCAGACGCCTGTTTCAGAATCCGTTCCGCTGAGGCAACGTCAGTTTCCGGAGACGAGGCAAAACCACAACGTCCGGCACGAAACACACGGGCATTGATGCCGCTCTGCTCAGCGTTGGAATTTGCGATCACGTCTCCGTTGAGCAGAGAGACCCGGCGGGAACGGTTGCATTGGCGGCGCAATTCCGTATCCGCAGAAAAGCTGACAAAAGATTCAAGAGAGCCGTTAAACATAAGAAAACCTCACTTCGACGGTTTCCCCTTCAACCAAGGAGAAATCCGTTTGTAAATCAGCATAGTGATCAAAGTAGCAACGATCCCCTTAACCAAAGTCAAGGGCAGATTGAAGATCAAAAGAGATTCCAAAAGCGTATCTGCTGAGGGGAGTATCACGGAATACATACCAACGATTCCTCCCATAGGAATTCCAAGTGCCGCAGAAAAGAGCGGGTATCCGATAAAATAATTATAAACTACACTTAGTATCCCGGAAGAAACCGTTCCTGCAACAGAACCGAGAACTGCGTTTTTCCGGGTTTTCTTCCGATGATAGACCAACCCGGCCGGGACAACGAAAAGAGCGGCAATGATAAAGTTATTCAATTCACCGACCCCTGCGGTGGTGGTTGTAAACAAATGCAGGAGATTTTTCAGTAGGCAGACCAAAGCACCGTGCCAGGGAGAAACGGCAAAAGAAACGATCAATGCCGGAAAATCGGAAAAATCGAATTTCAAAAAAGCAGGAAGGATCGGGAGTCCGATCTGTATGTACATCAGCACGGCTGAGATCCCGGCAAAAATAGCGGTCACAACTAAATTTCGGACAGAATTGTTCTTTTTCATATCATACCTCTGATTCAGTTTTCCCGAAGGAATCGTAATATATTCCTTATTATACTACATTTTCCCGACCAAAGTCAAGAGGAGGCGGAAGATTTTGTTTGAAAAACCGTACTGTGGCGATTATGACGAAAAATGCAATGGTTTGTGCAAAAAAAAGCAATTTCAACAAAAATCAATATGTGTTATAATTAAAAAAAATGTAGGAGATATCAGGGATCATGAGACTGGGCGTTTGTTGTAAATTAGAAAATTTCGAAGCGGTCAAAAACGCAGGATATGATTATTGTGAACTGAACTTCACAAGACTTGTCAGTATGGAAGAGGACGAGTTTCAAGAAATCAAAAAAGCCTCTGAAACATTGAATCTTCCCGTAGAAGCAGTCAATGCACTATTTCCCGGAACAATGCAACTATATGAAGACGATCTGGAACCCGTCATTGCCCATTTGGAAAAAGGAATGTCACGCTTTGCGGAGCTTGGGGGAACGATTGCAGTTCTCGGTTCCGGCGGAGCCCGAAAGCAACCGGAGTATTTATCATTGGAAGAAACGGAAGATAAGTTTGTTAACCTATTAAAAATTTGCGGTGACATTGCTAAGAAATACGGCGTTACCATTGTTATCGAACCGCTGAACAAAAAAGAAACCAATTTTATTAACACCGTCGCCGAAGGGTTGGAACTTTGCAAAAGAGCAAACCATCCGAACGTTAAATGTCTTGCAGATTTTTATCACGTATTTCTGGAAAACGAACCCTTGGAACATATCGAAGCCGCCGGCAGCGATTTGAAACACGTTCATATTGCCGTAGGTGAAGATCGGCATATTCCCAACGAAGCGGATTTAGAAATTTGCAAAAAATGGAGAGACGCGTTGGATCAATGCGGTTATCAGGGACGGATCAGCCTTGAAGGAATCTACAAACCCGATTTTGAGACTGCACTAAGAAATTTCCCGATGGATATTTTCCGATAAAATTGAAATAGCACGTTTGACAGGACCGCCGTACGGCGGTCCTGTCTTTTACAAATGAATAATTGCCGCTCTTTCTCATTGAAAAAAATCATTTTCTCTTGAAAGCGTCTCTCAAAAAATATCGCAGTTAACACAAAAAAATCATAAATAACTATTGACAAATTCGGGAAAAAGGTATATAATATAGAATGTGTTTTTATTGGTTTAGGATTTCAATATTTTGAAATCTCCCGGAAATAATTTGAGTTGCAACCCCTGTTTTAATATTCATACAGAAGGACGGAAAGAATTTTATGGAAAACAAAGAACGCAGAGTCGGAACCGTATCGAGAGGCATTCGTTGCCCCATCATCCGTGAAGGAGACGATCTGGCGGCGATCGTAACCGACAGTGTCCTGGAAGCTGCGGAAATCGAAGGATTTCCCATCAATGACAGAGACGTTATTTCCATCACCGAATCGATTGTTGCCCGCGCTCAAGGAAACTATGCAAGCGTTGACGACATTGCCGCGGACGTAAAAGCGAAACTCGGCGGAGAAACAGTCGGAGTCATTTTCCCCATTCTGTCCCGAAACCGCTTTGCAATTTGCCTTCGCGGAATTGCAAAAGGCGCAAAAAAAGTCGTTCTGATGCTTAGTTATCCCTCCGATGAAGTAGGAAATCAGCTGGTCAGCTTGGATAAGATCGACGAAGCCGGCGTAAATCCCTACAGTGACGTTTTGACCGAAGAAAAATATCGGGAACTCTTCGGGGAAAACAAGCACGAATTTACCGGCGTGGATTACGTTCAATACTACGGCGATCTGATTCGTGAAATGGGTGCAGAGGCTGAAATTATTTTTGCCAATCAGGCAAAAACGATTCTCAACTATACCGATTGCGTGCTGAACTGCGACATTCACACCAGAGCACGCACAAAACGTATCCTTTTGGCGAACGGCGCGAAGGTCGTCTGCGGATTGGACGATATCCTTAACGCTCCTGTCAACGGAAGCGGTTGCAATGAGAAATACGGTCTTTTGGGCTCGAATAAATCCACGGAAAACAAGATCAAACTGTTTCCTCGGGAATGTAAAGACTTGGTCTTGGATATTCAGGCGAGAATCTTGAAAGCCACCGGAAAACACGTGGAAGTTATGGTCTACGGTGACGGTGCATTCAAAGATCCTCAAGGAAAAATTTGGGAATTGGCAGATCCGGTCGTCTCCCCCGCATTCACCGACGGTTTAATCGGAACACCCAACGAATTAAAACTCAAATATCTTGCAGACAACGATTATAAAGATCTTTCCGGTGAAGCTCTGAAGAAAGCCATTTCCGACAGCATCAGAGCAAAAGACGGAAGCAGTCTCGTGGGGAACATGGCAGCCCAGGGGACGACGCCCCGTCAACTGACCGATCTGATCGGCTCTCTGTGTGACTTGACCAGCGGTTCCGGAGATAAAGGAACCCCCGTAGTTTTGGTTCAAGGTTATTTTGACAATTACACCAACTGATATATAAAAGCGGAGGAAAACAGTATGGATACCAACAAGCGCCCCGATTCTATGGCACGAATCACCACAAAAGAGCTCGCGGATTCCTTTATTGCCGAACAAGTTAAAAAGATTCAAACTCAAGTCGGAGATAAAAAGGTTCTGCTCGCCCTCTCCGGAGGCGTAGACTCTTCCGTTGTTGCAGCACTTCTGATCAAAGCGATCGGAAAACAGCTGGTCTGTGTTCACGTCAACCACGGGTTGATGCGCAAAGGAGAAAGCGAACAGGTTATTGAAGTTTTCGGAAAAGAATTAGACGCGAATCTCATTTACGTTGACGCTACCGACCGATTCTTGAATCTCCTTGCCGGAGTCTCCGAATCCGAAAAGAAAAGAAAGATCATCGGCGGTGAATTTATTAAAGTCTTCGACGAAGAAGCGTCCAAGCTGGAAGGGATCTCCTTCCTTGCCCAAGGAACGATTTATCCCGACATTCTGGAATCGGACGGTGTTAAGGCTCACCACAACGTCGGCGGACTGCCTG
>JAZNDV010000197.1:0-27341 GCA_045588285.1 Eubacteriales bacterium | reverse complement strand
AAAAAAGCAGATGCTGCGGATGCCCGCCGCAAAGCCGTGGCACAGGCATTGCAGCTTTCTCCCAAGCGTGTTATGGGTATGCGCTTGCTCAAAGAAAGCATAGATGCCCGCAGACGCCCGAAGAAGTCTGGACCGGCGATATCTGTGCCGCTGTCGGTCTGAAGCAGACCACCACCGGGGACACCCTTTGTGATCCCAAGGCTCCCGTGATTCTGGAGTCCATGGAATTCCCCGAACCCGTTATCCGGGTTGCCATCGAACCCAAGACCAAAGCCGGTCAGGAAAAGATGGGCATCGCTCTCGCCAAGTTGGCGGAAGAAGACCCCACCTTCCGTACCCACACCGATGAAGAAACCGGTCAGACTATCATCGCCGGCATGGGTGAACTTCACCTGGAAATCATCGTTGACCGTCTTTTGCGTGAATTTAAGGTCGAGGCTACCGTCGGGAAACCTCAGGTCGCTTACCGCGAAACCATTCGCGCCAAAGTGGATCATGAATGTAAGTACAAGCGTCAGTCCGGCGGTTCCGGTCAGTACGGTCACGTTAAGATCATTCTTGAACCCAACGAATCGGGCAAGGGCTATGAATTCATTAACTCCGTTACCGGCGGTTCCATTCCCAAGGAATTCATCGAACCCGTTAATCAGGGTATTCAGGGCGCCATGAAGTCCGGTGTTCTTGCCGGTTATCCCATGGTTGACTGTAAGGTTACGCTGTACGACGGTTCTTACCACGAAGTTGACTCCTCTGAAATGGCGTTTAAGATCGCCGGTTCTATGGCATTCAAGGAAGCTGCTCGGAAGGCCAATCCCGTGATCACCGAACCCATCATGAAGGTCGTCGCCGTCGTTCCTTCCGAATACATGGGCGACGTTATCGGTGACTTGAACTCCCGCCGCGGTCAGATCCAAGGTATGGAGTCCATGAACGGGACCGAACAGATCACGGCTCACGTTCCTCTCTCCGACATGTTCGGTTATGCTACCGACCTTCGCTCTAAAACCCAGGGCCGCGGTCAGTACAGCATGGAACCCAGCCACTACGCTGAAGTTCCCAAGAGCATTATGGAAACCATCATTGCAGGCAGAACCAAAAACTAAGGATTGAGGTTCAATCCACAAAATAAAAAACATTGCTTTAATTAAGGAGGCTTTTACAATGGCAAAGGCAAAATTCGAAAGAACCAAACCCCACGTAAACATTGGTACCATCGGTCACGTTGACCATGGTAAGACCACCCTCACCGCTGCAATCACCAAGTACCTCTCTTTGAGCGGCAAAGCTCAGTTCGAAGCTTACGATATGATCGATAAAGCTCCCGAAGAAAGAGAACGCGGTATTACCATTAACACCGCTCACGTTGAATACGAAACCGAAGCTCGTCACTACGCTCACGTTGACTGCCCCGGCCACGCCGACTACATCAAAAACATGATTACCGGTGCTGCTCAGATGGACGGCGCGATCCTGGTTGTTGCTGCTTCCGACGGTGTTATGGCTCAGACTTCCGAACACATTCTTCTGGCTCGCCAGGTAGGCGTTCCCGCTATCGTCGTCTTCATGAACAAGGTTGACTTGGTTGACGACCCCGAAATGCTCGAACTGGTTGACATGGACATTCGCGACCTGTTGAACAAGTACGAATTCCCCGGCGACGATACCCCCATCATTCAGGGTACCGCCCGCGGCGTTCTGGACAGCACTTCCACCGATCCCAATGCTCCCGAATACGCTTGCATTAAGGAACTGATGGACGCTGTTGACAGCTACATTCCTTCTCCCGAACGGAACGACAACCTGCCCTTCCTGATGCCCGTCGAAGACGTCTTCACCATCTCCGGCCGTGGTACCGTTGCTACCGGCCGTGTTGAACGTGGTGTTCTGAACCTCTCTGAAGAAGTCGAAATCGTCGGTCTGGTTGAAGAATCCCGCAAGACCGTCGTTACCGGTATCGAAATGTTCCACAAGCTCCTCGATTCCGCTGAAGCCGGCGACAACATCGGTGTTCTGCTCCGCGGTATTCAGAGAAACGAAATCGAACGCGGTCAGGTTCTGGCTAAGCCCGGTACCATCAAACCCCACACCAAGTTCAAGGGCGAAGTTTACGTTCTGACTGCCAAAGAAGGCGGCCGTACCAAACCCTTCGTCTCCAACTACAGACCTCAGTTCTACTTCCGTACCACTGACGTTACCGGTGTTATCAACCTGCCCGACGGCGTTGATATGTGCATGCCCGGTGATAACGTCACCATCTCTGTTGAACTGATCAAGCACATCGCTATCGAACAGGGTCTCCGTTTCGCTATCCGCGAAGGCGGTAAGACCGTCGGTTCCGGCGTTGTTGCTGAAATCGCTGAATAATTTAGCCCTCTGGGATTTAAGTTATGTCAGGATGCGGAGCCGAGTCGGCTCCGCATCTTCTTTTAAGGGCAGAAGTTCTGCTCTTAAAAGAAGATCGAGAAAGGAGTTTTTCCATGGCGCAGGAGTTGGAAATGAAGATCCTCACCGATGCCTCGGAATTTGCCCGGTGTCTGACGCTTTTGCAGGATCATACCGCCGCAGCGGGAGATCGTTACGTGCAGGTCAATTCCTATTTTGACACGCCGGATTTTGCTCTGGCTTCCGTCCACGCTATGCTCCGGGTCCGCCGGAAGAAAAATTCCTTGTACTTACAATACAAAAACAAACGAAAACGGATCAACTCCATGCTCCTCTGTGAGGAATCGGAACAAAAATTGACCGACTTTCCCCGCACCGTCAATCCGGCGCGGTATTTCCCCGGTGCTCCCGACGTAGAATGTTCTTTTTTGGGGGATCTGGTTACCTGCCGCACGGATTTTGTTTTCCCCGGCGCCGTGGTTTCTCTTGACGAAAGTATCTATCTCGGAAAAAACGATTACGAGATCGAAATCGAAGGGGACGCAGACGCCATCGAACGGATCGCCGCTTTTTTGAACGCGGCAGGGGAATCGAAACAGGGAAACGGAAAATTTTCTCGCTTTTTGAAAGCGTATAAAGACTATTACGGACGCGGCGTCAAAGGAGAGTCAAGATGAGTGTTCAAGTGAAAGAATTCGGGAAGACCGCCGACGGACGTACCGTCAATATTTACCGTATTACCAACAAGAACGGGGCTTACGCGGACGTTTTGGATTACGGCTGTACCCTGCAAACCATTTGTGTTCCCGACAAAGACGGCAATTTGACGGACGTTTGTCTCGGCTATGATACGGTGGCGGAATACGAAGCCAACGACGGTTGTTTGGGTGCCTTCGTGGGACGGCACGCAAACCGCATTAAAGAAGGAAAATTTACCCTCAACGGCGTGGATTACGTGCTGGCGGTCAACAACGGACCCAACCATCTCCACGGCGGACTGAAAGGGTTTGATAAAGTGGTTTGGGGAACCTGCGTTGCCTCAGACCGGCTGATCTTCTCCCACACTTCTCCCGACGGAGACGAGGGATACCCCGGCAATCTGATGATGTCGGTCTCTTATGCCTTTGACGATTCCAACACCTTGACCTTGTCTTACGACGCGGTCTGCGATGCCGATACGGTGGTGAATTTTACCAACCATTGTTATTTTAACCTCAACGGTCAGGGAACCGGAACCGCAACCGACCATTTACTGCAGGTCAACGCCGACTCCTTTACGGAAAATGACGAAAATTGTCTTCCTACCGGAAAAATTCTTTCCGTGGAAGGAACTCCCTTTGATTTCCGGAAGGCAAAGCCCATCGGGCAGGATATCAACGCCGACGATATCAATCTGAAAAACGGAAACGGGTATGACCACAATTTTCTTCTTTCCGGAGAAGGAATGAGGGACGCGGCAGTCCTGACCTCGGAAAAAACCGGAATCGTCATGACCACCCGTACCACCCAGCCTGGGGTTCAGGTGTATACCGCAAACTTCCTCGCCGACCGGACGGGGAAAGGCGGAACGAAGTACGGAATCCGGGACGGGATCTGTCTGGAGACCCAACATTATCCCGATGCCGTCCATCACGCCCATTTCCCCTCCGTTATTCTGAAACAAGGGGAAGAATATCATCAAGAAACACAATATCATTTTACATTGAAATGAGGAATACAGCAATGATTCGTAAGTTGAATGAAATGGAACGGGAAGTCCGTCACGAAATGCGGGGCGGAAAGGGAGACGTTACCCTCCTGCACGCTTTCCAAGAGAATGAAATCACAGCCCCCTGCCGGATCTGTGCCACGTTGGTCTTAGAACCCGGTTGCTCCATCGGAACCCACCGGCACGACGGTGAAGATGAAATTTACTACATTATTTCCGGTACCGGTCTTTTGTCCGACGGCAAAGAAGAAACGGTGGTTACCGCCGGAGACGCGGTACTGACCGGCAACGGCGAAAGCCACAGTATTGAAAATATCGGAAACGACACGCTGAAGATCTTTGCGGTAGTTGCAACCTACGCAAAGGGAGAAAGGGATTAAGATATGCATTGGTCTGAAGAAATTGCACAGCGGATCATCAACCGCAACCCCAACAAAGAAGAATACGTCTGCGCCGCCGGAATTTCTCCTTCCGGATCCATTCATATCGGCAATTTCCGGGACGTTGCCACCAGTTATTTCGTCGTCCGGGCATTGCGCCGTATGGGAAAGAAGGCTCGCCTTCTGTTCTCTTGGGACGAGTTTGACCGTATGCGTAAAGTCCCCGTCAACGTGGCAAAGGTTCGGGACGATTTTGAAAAATACATCGGTTGCCCTTACGTGGACGTGCCCAACCCTTTTGAGGGCGAAGATGGGGATACGTACGCCGCTTATTTTGAAAAAGAATTTGAAGATTCTATCGGGAAATTCGGCATTGACATGGATTTCCGTCATCAAGCCGAAATGTACCGCAGCGGAAAATATCGGGAATATATCATCGAATCTCTGAAAAAGCGGGGGGAGATCTTCGATATTATCGACTCCCACCGCACCCAAGACGCCGCGGAAGGAGAACGGGAAAATTATTATCCCGTCAGCATCTACTGCCCCGAATGCGGCAGAGATACCACCAAGATCACCTCTTTGACCGAGGATTGTCTGACGGCGGAATACGAATGTGCCTGCGGACATCACGGTACCTTTGATTTTTCCACGGATACCAACTGCAAGCTGGCGTGGAAGATCGACTGGCCCATGCGTTGGATGTACGAAGGGGTGGACTTTGAGCCCGGCGGAAAAGATCACGCTTCTCTCAACGGGAGTTACGATACCAGTAAAGATATTTCCAAGAAGATCTTCGGGTATGACGCACCTTTGTTCCAAGGGTATGAATTTATCGGAATCAAGGGAACCACCGGAAAAATGTCCGGTTCTTCCGGCTTGAATCTGACCCCGGAGACTCTGCTGAAACTGTATCAACCGGAAGTGATCTTGTGGCTCTATTCCAAGACCGAGCCGTTGAAAGCCTTTGATTTCTGCTTCGACGACGGGATTCTGCGTCAGTATTTTGAATACGACCGTATGCTGAACGAGGTCCGGGAAGGAAACGCCAACGATTATACCAAATCCATCATGGAAAATACCACCGTTGCCGGCAGAGAGCCGGTGACCGTTCCCATGTCTCTTTTGGTTCAGCTGGGGTCGGTGGTAGACTTCAATATCCCCATGCTGGAAACGGTCTTTGAAAAGATCGGCTCCAACTACAAGTACGAACAGTTTGCCGATCGGTTGGAACGTGCCAAATTCTGGCTGGAGCAGTGCGCTCCCGATCAGGTCAACCGTCTGCGTCCGTTCCGGAATTGGGACGTTTACGAAACGCTGAGCGAACAGGAAAAGCAGGAAATTGCGCTGTTGCATGAATATCTCTCCAAGCCCGGCTATACCTTGGACGAATTGAACTCCGAGCTGTACGCTATTCCCAAAAAAGTCTTCCCCGACCTTGCTGACGACAAGGCGCTGAAGACCGTTCAGGGAACCTTCTTCAAAAACGTGTACCGCCTTTTGATCGACAAGGAACGGGGCCCCCGTCTCTACTTGTTCCTGTACGCCATCGAAGGGGAAAAATACCTGCCCTTGCTGGATTTCTCCACCCCCAAAACCGAAGAAGAAACCGCGCCCGTAGCAGTGGAAGAGGTTAAGGAAGAAAAGAAGCAGGTGGTTTACGGCGATCCCGACCCCGTAGCACCGGTCAAAGAACAGCTCGAAATGGATGCCTTCGATACCATTGATCTGCGGGTCTGCAAGGTTATTAAATGTTCTGAGATCCGGAAATCCCATTCCTGCCTGAAACTGGTCCTTGACGATGGGATCGGTCAGCGCACTATCGTTTCGTCCATTAAGAGTGAGTATACTCCCGAAGAGATGATCGGCAAAAAGATCATCGTTCTTGCCAACCTCAAGCCCGCCCGTTTTGCAGGGGTCACCAGCGAAGGAATGCTGTTGGCGGCAACCAACAACGCCTGCGGCTGCAAGGTGATCTTCGTGGACGACAGCGTTCCCGTCGGTACGGCAATTCATTAACCGTCTTCAAAACTGCGAAAAAATGCAAAAAAACTATGGCAATTTGCAGATTCTTGCAAAAAAGCCTTGACAAATGCGTATTTTTCGTGTAAAATAGGAACATCTATTTCTGAAAGGAGTTCCGTTATGCTGTTCAACGCTCGATTTTATTATTATATTAGTGCGGATCGCCGGAACTCTGTCGGAAAGACTGTTCGGGGGTAATTCTCCGTGCGGTAAATTCGAGATAGTGCCGAGGTCCGAATTGCTTTGGATCTCGGCTTTCTTTTTTAATTCAGCGGTGTTAATTCAGAGGTGAGAGATATGATCAATCGGAAAATGTTGGAACTTGGAACCAAGCGGAGCGCCATTCGGGAATTGTTTGAATACGGGAAACAACGGAAAGCCGAAATCGGTTCGGACAAGGTCTTTGACTTTTCCATCGGAAATCCCAGCGTTCCCGCCCCTGAGGTGCTGACTCGTGCGTTGCAGGATCTGATTGCCGGCACCGATCCGGTGGTGCTCCACGGTTATACCTCTGCCCAAGGGGACGCCGCCGTCCGCAACGCCGTTGCCGAGGTGGAACAAGAGCGTTCCGGCCACGCCGTAGATCCGGACCTGATCTATATGACCTGCGGGGCTGCCGCCTCTCTCACCGTAACGCTGAACGCTCTGTGCAATCCGGGGGACGAGGTAATCGTTCTTGCCCCCTACTTTCCGGAATATCGGGTCTTCGTAGAAAAAGCCGGGGCTGTGCTGCGGGAAGTCCCCTGCCTGCCCGACACCTTTCAGATTGATTTTTCCGCCCTCGCCGACGCCGTTACGCCCCGGACGAAAGCGGTGATCCTTAATTCTCCTAACAATCCCACCGGGGCGGTAATCCCGGCATCGGATTTGAAAAAATTAGGACTCCTTTTACGGGAAAAAGAGGCGGACAGCGATTCGGAAATCTTTCTGATTTGCGACGAGCCTTACCGGGCGCTGACTTATGACGGAGCGGAAGTTCCCTACGTTCCCGGTTTCTATTCCCGGACGGTGGTCTGCTATTCTTACAGCAAGGCGCTGTCCCTGCCCGGGGAACGGATCGGATATATTTTGGTTCCCCCCACCATGCCCGACGGAGCGATGGTCTACGCCGCCCTTTGCGGTGCGGGACGGGCGCTGGGATTCGTTTGCGCGCCCAGTCTGATGCAATACGCCGTGGCAAAATGCAAAAACGCCGCAGCAGATCTCTCGGTTTATCGGGAAAATCGAAAGATTCTTTCCGAAGCCTTATCGGAGATGGGATACTCCATCACGCCCCCCGACGGTGCCTTTTACCTCTTCGTCAAGGCGCTGGAAGAAGATGCTGCCGCCTTTTGTCAACGGGCAAGGGACTTTGAATTGCTCTTAGTTCCTTCCGATTCCTTTGGGGTCAAGGGGTACGTCCGCATTTCCTATTGCGTCTCCACGGAGCAAATCAAAAAATCTCTGCCTGCCTTCCGGGCGTTGTACGAATCTTACCGAAAGAAGGATTGACCTATGGATAAATTGAATGAAGCCAGAAAAATCATCGACCGGGTCGACGGCGAGATGGCAAAACTGTTCTGCGAGCGTATGCGCGCCGTGGGAATGGTTGCCGAAGCCAAGCGGGAGATGGGGCTGCAGATCTTCGATCCGGTTCGGGAAAGCGAAGTGATCCGCAAAAACGCTTCCCGGGTGAAAGAGGAAGACCTGAAATCCTATTACATTGATTATCTCAATTCCAACATGGAGATCTCCCGGGCGTATCAGAGCCGTCTGCTGGACGGAATGAGGGTTGCCTACAGCGGCGTCAACGGTGCTTTCGGGCACATTGCGGCTACCCGGATTTTCCCCGATGCGAAAGCCGTTCCTTATCCGGATTTTCTTGCCGCTTACGACGCGGTGGAATCGGGGGAATGTGATTGCGCTGTTTTGCCCATTGAAAATTCCTATGCAGGGGACGTGACCCAAGTGGTTGACCGTGCCTTTGAGGGCAGTTTGTATATCAACGGTATTTACGATCTGGAGATCGTGCAGAATCTTTTGGCGGTTCCCGGAACGGTCATGAGCGATATCAAAGAGGTTATCAGCCACCCCCAGGCGCTGTCCCAATGTGCCAAATATCTCCGGGAAAAAGGATTTAAGACCACCGCCGCCACCAATACCGCCATCGCCGCCAGCCGGGTTGCGGAATCGGGACGGCACGACGTTGCCGCCGTGGCAAGCTTGGAGACCGCCCGGTTGTACGGACTTCAGGTGATGGAAAAACACATCAACGAAAGCAGTAATAATACCACCCGCTTTGCGGTCTTTTCCCGGGTGGAAAACCGTCCTACCGGAGAGGAAAACCAGTTCGTTATGTTCTTTACCGTCAAGCACGAGGCAGGGTCCTTGGGCAAAGCGGTCTCCATTATCGGGGAAAACGGATTTAATCTTCGGTGCTTGAAAAGCCGTCCCACCAAAAACGCCAATTGGGAATATTATTTCTACGTGGAAGGGGAAGGCAGTCTTTTCGGGGAATCGGGGCAGAAAATGCTTCGGGAACTGAAAGAAAACTGTTCTTTTCTGAAAATCGCCGGTGCCTTTGACCGGGAAAAACTCCTGAAGGAGGAATAAGTATGACCCTCACCGTACATTTGGGCGACCGCACCTATGACGTAGTCATAGAACGAGGGTGCCTCAACCGTGCCGGGGAACTTTTGAATCTGAACCGCAAGGTTTTGGTGGTCACCGATTCGGGGGTTCCTGAGCAGTATGCAAAAATCGTTGCCGGTCAATGCAAAGAGCCGGTGATCGCTACCTTTGAACAAGGGGAAAAAAGCAAAAGTATTCAAACCTGGCTGATGCTTTTGGACGAATTGGTTCAGTCCAATTTTACCCGGGGGGATTGCGTCGTTGCCGTCGGGGGCGGTGTTGCCGGAGATATGAGTGGATTTGCGGCGGCGGCATACCTGCGGGGCATTGATTTTTACAATATTCCCACCACCCTTTTGTCTCAGATTGATTCTTCCGTCGGGGGCAAAGTTGCGGTAGACTACAAAGGATATAAAAACATCGTCGGTGCTTTTCATCAGCCGAAAAAAGTGCTGATCGACCCCGACGTATTGAAGACCCTCGATTCCCGCCAGATGGCTTCCGGAATGGCGGAGGCGGTAAAAATGGCGTTGATCGGAGATAAAGAACTCTTTGACTTGTTTGAATCGGGCAACGCCTACGAACAGGTGGAGCAGGTGATCTACCGTTCCCTTGCGGCAAAAGCTGCGGTAGTAGAACAGGACGAGACCGAAGGCGGACTTCGCCGGGTGCTGAATTTCGGACATACCGTAGGCCACGCGGTGGAAACGGTCAGCGGATATGCGTTGCTCCACGGAGAATGCGTGGCGTTGGGAATGCTGCCCATGGTGGATGAACCCATTCGCAAGCGGGTATTGCCGGTGTTGAAGAATTTGAATCTTCCCACCTCTTATCAAGGAAACCCCGACGAAATTATTTCTGCTATGGAACACGATAAAAAATGTTCCGGGGGAGAGATTACCGTGGTTCTTTGCCGCGAGATCGGCACTTTTGAATTCCGAAAACTTCCCTTTGAGATTTTGGCAAACGAGATGAAGGAGGTCCTTTGATATGAAAAACACCTTTGGTTCTTCCGTCTCCGTTACTTTGTACGGGGAAAGCCACGGACCTTCCGTGGGGGCGATCTTGGACGGCATTGCCCCCGGCATCGAGGTGGACGAAGAATTTATCGCTCATCAACTGACCCTGCGCCGTCCCGCGGACGATCTGTCCACCGGTCGGCAGGAGCCCGACCCCTTCGTCATCGAAAGCGGGGTTTATCGGGGAAAAACCACCGGAACGCCCCTATGTATCCGGATCCCCAATACCGCCCAGCACAGCGGCGATTACGCTTTTTACGGAAAAGCCCGTCCGGGACACGCCGATTATACGGCGTATGCCAAATACCACTCCTTTGAAGATCCCCGGGGAGGCGGTCATTTCAGCGGACGCATCACGGCGGCGCTGGTTGCCGTGGGGGCGATCGCTCTTTCGGCGTTGAAGAAAAAGGGGATTTACGTGGGGACCCACCTTTCCCGGTGTGCCGGCATTGACGACCGGGCATTTTGCAACCTAAAAGAAGATATTGAAACGTTATCTCATAAAGCCTTTCCGGTTCTTGATCCGGCGGCGGAAGAAGCCATGAAGTCTGCCATTGGCACCGCCCGGGAAGAAAAGGACAGCGTGGGCGGGATTTTGCAGACTGCCGTCCTCGGACTCCCCGCCGGTGTGGGCGAGCCTTGGTTCGATACGGTGGAAGGGGTGCTTTCCCATCTTCTCTTTTCCGTTCCCGCCGTAAAAGGAGTGGAATTCGGCGGCGGTTTTTCCCTTGCGGATCTGCGGGGAAGCGTTGCCAACGACCCCTTCCGTATGGACGGAGACGCGGTGGTCACTTCCAAAAATTCCAACGGGGGAATCAACGGCGGGATTACCAACGGTATGCCTTTGATCTTCCGCTGCGTCATCAAACCCACTCCTTCGATTTTCCGGGAGCAACCCACCGTGGATTTCCTTCGGGGGGAAAATATTGATTTTACCCTTTCGGGACGGCACGATCCCTGTATCGCCCATCGGGCAAGGGTTGTAGTCGACAGTATCACCGCCTTGGGACTTTGCGATCTTTTGGCGTTGCGTTACGGAACCGATTGGCTACGCTGAGGAGAATAATATGGAATACGGATTGATCGGGGAGCACTTGCCGCACAGTTTTTCCAAGGAAATTCACGGCAGATGCGCCGACTATGATTATCAGTTGATGGAACTGACCCCTGGGCAAGTGCCGGAGTTTATGACGGCAAAGGAGTTCAAAGCCATCAACGTTACCATTCCTTACAAGCAGACGGTCATTCCCTTCCTGTCCTTCGTGGACGAAAGTGCAAGATCCATCGGGGCTGTGAATACGGTGGTCAACCGGGAAGGAAAACTTTACGGTTATAATACGGATTTTTACGGCATGGAAGCCTTGATCCGCCGGATCGGAATTTCCTTGACCGGTAAAAAAATTGTGATCTTGGGAACCGGAGGCACGTCTCATACGGCACAGGCGGTGGCAAGAGCGGCAAAGGCTTCGGCGGTGATCGTTGCCGGCCGTCCAAAGAATATTCCGAGTGTAACCTTGAACGACGTGTATGAAAAACACACCGATGCCCAGGTGATCGTCAATACCACCCCTTGCGGAATGTATCCCTATGCCGACGGGACTCCCGATCGGGCACCGACACCCGTTGATCTTTCGAAATTCCCCAATCTATGCGGTGTGGTGGACGCGGTCTATAATCCGATCCGCACAAATCTGGTGATGGACGCAAAGGACCGGGGGGTTCCTGCAGAAGGCGGTCTTTATATGCTGGTCGCCCAGGCGGTGAAAGCCTGCCGTATCTTTCAAGGGAAGGTTTTTGACGGCATGGACGAACAGACCGAAGAAATCTACAAAGAAATTTTTGCACAAAAAGAAAATATCGTTTTGACCGGAATGCCCGGCAGCGGAAAAACTACCGTGGGCAAAGGTTTGGCAAAGGCATTGAACCGCCCCTTTATCGACACCGACGAAATGATCGTGAAACGGGCAGGGAAAGAGATCCCTCAAATCTTTGCCGAGGCGGGGGAAGCCGGATTTCGGGATCTGGAATCTCAAGCGGTGCGGGAGGCTGCCAACGGCAACACCGGAGCGGTCATTGCCACCGGCGGCGGTGCGGTCCTGCGAGAGGAAAATATCCGGGTATTGAAACGCACCGGAAAGATCTATTTCCTCGATCGGGCGTTGAAATTTTTGTTGCCCACTTCCGACCGGCCCTTGGCGTCCACCGCCGAGGCGATCCGCAAGCGGTACGAAGAACGGTACGACCGTTACCGTGCCACCTGTGACGTCCGGGTGCAGAGCGACGAGAATTTGGATCATACGGTAGAATTTATCCGAAAGGATTTTTTTGCATGAAACTTTTGGTATTGAACGGACCGAATCTGAATCTTTTGGGACTTCGGGAACCGGGAATTTACGGCACGGAAAACTACGCCGCATTATTGGAGAAAATTCAGAACCATTGCGATGCCAGCGGCGTAGAGGTTTCTTTTTATCAATCCAACCACGAAGGGTGTCTGGTGGATAAAATTCAGGAGTCTTACGGAAAAATCGACGGAATCGTCTTTAACCCCGGTGCTTACACCCACACCAGCATTGCCCTGTTGGACGCCCTGAAAGCCGTGGGGATCCCTACGGTGGAAGTTCATATTTCCAAGGTAGAAGAACGGGAAGCCTTCCGGCAGATCAGTTATATCCGTTCTGCCTGTATCGCTTCGGTCATCGGACACGGAACCGACGGCTATCTGGAAGCGGTAGATATTTTACGGAATCGGGGAACGAAGGCATGAAAATAAAAATCACGCCGTCCCCTGCCTTCGGAACGGTACAAGCACCTCCTTCCAAAAGCATGGCGCATCGGCTTTTGATCTGCGCCGGATTGGCAGAAGGGGAGAGTGTCTTGGAAAACGTGGCGTTTTCCGAAGATATTTTAGCGACGATGGATTGTCTGCGGTCTTTGGGGGCATCGGTTCAAGTGCAGGGCAGTACCGTCACCGTCGCCGGGTGCCGAACTCCCAAGGCGCAGGGGATTTTGCCCTGTCGGGAAAGTGGAAGCACCCTGCGGTTTTTCCTTCCCCTTTGCCTTTTGTCCGGGGGAGGAACGCTGACCGGAAGCGAACGGCTGATGGAACGCCCCTTGTCGGTCTATGAGGATCTCTTTTCTCAACGGAACATTTTTCTGACCCGCGCCCCCGGTTCGGTTTCGGTTTCTGGGTCGTTGCAACCGGGAGAATTTGCCGTTGCCGGCAACGTCAGCAGTCAGTTTTTGACCGGCTTGCTTTTCGCTCTGCCTCTGCTTTCGGGGGAGAGCCGGATCGTCTCCACCACGCCCTTGGAAAGCGCTTCTTATCTGCTTTTGACCCTATCCGCATTGAAGCAGTTCGGGATTCGCGTGGAACGGCCCGATGAGCGAACTTTTGTGATCCCGGGAAATCAATCCTACCGCCCCTGCCGCGTGACGGTGGAGGGGGACGAATCCAACGCGGCGTTTTTAGGGGCTTTGAATCTGACCGGAGGGACGGTCTCGATTTCGGGACGGAACGAAACTACGTTGCAGGGAGACCGGGTCTGGGAATCGTTGTTCGCCCGTCTTTCTCAAGGATACTGCGAAATTTCTCTTCGGGATTGCCCCGACCTTGCTCCTATTTTGATGACCGTCGGAGCTCTGAAACACGGCTGTCGGCTGACCGATACCCAACGGCTGAAGATCAAGGAAAGCGACCGGGGTGCGGTTATGGCGGAAGAATTGGCAAAGTTCGGCGGGGATATCCGATTGGGTGAGAATTTCATCGAAGTGAGAAAATCCCCTTTATTCCCCCCGAAAACCTTCTTAAACGGACACAACGACCATCGGGTCGTTATGTCGATGGCGGTTCTCGCCACACAATACGGCGGGATCGTCGAAGGAGCCGAAGCGGTTCGGAAAAGTTATCCGGATTTCTTCGAGGTATTGAGAACATTAAAGGTTAGGTTGGAAGAACTATGATGCATTTACATCGCGACACCCGGATTCTGATCGTAGGTTTGGGGTTGCTGGGGGGCAGTTACGCCCTGGCGCTGAAGAAAAAAGGATTCCGTTGTATTTACGGCTTTGCCCGCCGTCAGGAAACGGTGGACTACGCCTTGGAACACGGAATGATCGACGAAGGCTCGGCGGAGATCGACGAAGAACTGATTGCCCGGGCGGAGATCATCATCTTTGCTTTGTATCCCACGGTTTTGATACGGTGGGTGGAACGGCACGGGCATTTGATCCAGCCCGGCACCGTCGTCACCGACGTGACCGGGGTCAAATCCTGCATTATCGACCCGGTGGTCAAGGCGTTGCCGGAAGGAGCGGAATTCGTTTCGGTTCACCCCATGGCAGGGAAAGAAGTGGGGGGCATCGAAAATGCTGACGAGACTATTTTTCACGGTGCAAACTATATCGTCGTTCCCACCCCCGGCAATACCGAAGATGCCCTGCGCCTCTGCGAAGATTTAGGGGCGGAATTGGGATTCGCCCGGATTTCCCGGCTCTCTCCCGAAGAACACGACGAGATGATCGCATTCCTCTCCCAGCTGACCCATTGCGTTGCCGTATCTCTGATGTGTGCCAGCGACGACGACCGGTTGGTGCAGTACACCGGGGACTCTTTCCGGGATCTGACCCGTATTGCCCGGATCAACGATGAGATGTGGAGCGAGTTGTTTTTGCTCAACAAAGAAGCCCTGTTAAAGCAAATGGACGCGTTTACCGAACAGATGGAGAAGATGCGCGGATATCTTTCTTCCGGCGATCGGGAAGGATTGCGGGAGATGATGCGTCTTTCTACGAAACGCCGTGCGGAATTTGATAAAAAGTAAAGGAGACCTTTTGGTATGAATATGAATTTTTTACGGAAACTTCCCATTCCTCAGGAGATCAAAAAGCAATATCCCCTGACCGACGAAATGGCTCAGGTCAAGGCTGAAAGAGACCGGGAGATCTCCGACGTTTTTACCGGCAAGAGCGATAAATTCGTTCTGGTCATCGGTCCTTGCTCCGCCGATCAAAAAGAACCGGTGTTGGAATATATTTCCCGCCTCCGCAAGGTTCAGGATCAGGTGAAGGATAAAATCGTTATCATTCCCCGGATCTATACCAACAAACCCCGCACTACCGGGGACGGCTACAAGGGAATGTTGCATCAACCCGATCCCACCGTGGACGCAGACATGCTGAAAGGCATCGTTGCCATTCGCGATCTTCATATGTGTGCTTTGAGAGATTACGGATTCTCCTGCGCCGATGAAATGCTTTATCCCGATAACCATCGGTATTTGTCCGACCTTCTCTCCTACGTTGCCGTCGGGGCGCGGTCGGTGGAAAACCAGCAACACCGTCTTACCGCCAGCGGATTGGACATTCCCGTAGGTATGAAAAACCCTACCGGGGGAGATCTCTCTATTATGATGAATTCCATCACCGCAGGTCAGCATTCCCACACCTTTATTTACCGCGGTTGGGAAGTCAAGAGCCAGGGCAATCCCTTGACCCACGCCATCTTACGGGGATACGTGGATATGGGGGGCAGAGCCATCGCCAACTACCATTACGAAGATCTGCGCCGGCTTCACGAAACCTACGAAAAATCCGGGCTTGCCAATCCCGGTGTCATCGTTGATACGAACCATTCCAACTCCGCAAAGATGCATTTGGAACAAGTCCGCATCGCCAAAGACATCGTTCATTCCTGCCGTCAGAACGACGATATCCGGAAGCTGGTCAAGGGGCTGATGATTGAAAGTTACTTAGTAGACGGCGCGCAGAAAGTGGATCAGGGGGAATACGTCTTCGGTCAGTCCATCACCGACCCCTGCCTTGGTTGGGAAAAGACCGAAAACCTCATTTTCAACATTGCCGATTCTCTTTGATAAGAACAGACGGTTTCTCAACTCCTATTGACTTTTTGAGTTTTTTGAGGTACAATAGAAACCGAAAAACGTTTCGGAAAGGATTTTTTATTATGGTTCGCATGTTTACGGTGCACAAGAAAAGAAAGCAGAACGAATTGGGCGGTCTTTGGAAGTTGGAGACCCTCGACGATCAGGGAAACGTCACCGGCGTTTACAGCACGGTGATCCCTTCGGTCTGGGAATCGGTTCACGGATTGGAAGGTTACCGGGGTCTGGGAAAATATTCGACCAAAATAACAACCCATGACGGAAACGTGCGGTTGGTTTTTAAGGGAATTTCCCATACGGGAGACATTTATTTCGACGGCAGACACGTGGGGCATCACTACAATGCTTACACCCCCTTTTCCGTGTCTCTGCCCCGATGCAGTGAAGGAGAGCATTTGCTGGAAATTATTGCAGATAACCGCTATTCGGAAGATTCCTCTCTGCATTTCCCCAACGACTACCGAACCTACGGGGGAATCAACCGTCCCATTGTGATGGAATCTTTGGGGAATGCCTACGTGGAGTACTTGCACGTAAAAAACACCCGGAATGAAACCGGTTGGGACACGGAATTCGTTGCAAAGATCCGGCGTTTTGAGGATCTTGGAAAAACCTATACCGCTACGGTGGAATTGGCGGGGCAGACGGTGGATTTTGAAAGAATCTCTTTTGACGGGGATTCGGCTCTGATCTCCGCAAGCGCCACTTTTACCGGTGTTGATGAATGGCTTCCCGAAACGCCCAACCTTTATATTGCGGAACTGAAACTGTTTGAAGACGGCGTGTTTACGGACGATCTCCGGGAACGGATCGGCTTCCGGGACGTAAAAATCGAGGGAGAGAAGATCCTCGTTAACGGAAAACAGGTCTTTTTGAAAGGATTCAACCGCCACGAGGATTACGGTTCTATGGGGTCCGCCGTCCCCGAAGGGATCATGAATTACGATCTGGATATTATCGCCGCCACCGGATCTAATTTTATCCGAACGTCCCATTACCCTAACGACGAGAGATTTTTGGATCTCTGCGATGAAAAAGGCTTTTTCGTATGGGAAGAAGGGCACGCCCGTGCTTTGTCGGAAAAACGGATGAAAAACCCCAATTTCAAAAAGCAAAGCGCCGATTGTCTCGAGGAAATGGTACTGAATCATTACAATCACCCATCCATCATCATGTGGGGAATTCTCAACGAATGTTCCAGCGAAACGGAATACGGTGCGGAATGTTACAAATTGCAGTATGACCAGCTTCGTGCCTTGGATCCGTCGCGTCCCTTGACCTCCGCTACCTGTCGGCATTTTATCGACATTTGTTTGGGTATGCCCGACATTATTTCGGTCAATATTTATCCCCAATGGTATCAGGACGAAGATGTCATCGGTTACTATCAGCGGATCAAGGAATACACCGATTCCTGTTTTGAAGGGAAAAAGCCTTTTATCGTCAGCGAATGCGGTGCAGGCGCCGTCTACGGATACCGGAGTTTTAACAATTCCAAATGGACGGAAAATAAACAGTGCGAGATCCTGGAACGGTTGATCACCGATTTGTCGAGCCGTGACGAAATTTCCGGCATCGCCATCTGGCAATACAGCGATTGCCGGGTGGACGAGGAGTGGTTCGCCAACCGTCCCAAAACCCAAAACAACAAGGGGATCGTGGATCTGTACCGAAATCCGAAAATGAGTTATTACACGGTGAAACAATGTTTTTCCAAACTCAAACCCTATAAAGAATAAGATGCAAAAAACCCCGAAACGGCTGTTTCGGGGTTTTGCTATTGAGGTTTGATTTACCGCAATCCGATGACGTTGTCGATGGGAAGGGAGAGAACGACACCTTTTGCTTCGCTGTGAACCCCGCAGGATTCTCCGATGGCTTGCATGATCTGAAGCTTGTGCTCTTCGTCGGCGACGATGAGGATCATTTCCCGTTCTTCCTGAATTCCAAGTCCCGTGGACGCCACGGCCTTTTCGTTCATGATGCTGCGGCTGTGAAGGACCGTCCCGCCCCGTGCGCCGGCACTCCGTGCGGCGTTCATGACTTCTTCACTGTATCCTTGATTGACGATGGCAGTAATCAGTGCGTGTTTCCGTTCGGTCATAACCGGTTCTTCCTTTCCTTTCAAGTCTTGATTTGACGGTTCTTCTAAATCTCCCATCATGCGCAACAACAGTTTGTTTAATCCGGAGAGGGGGAGCGTAAATGCGATCCCCCGGTTTTTCCGTTCCAGTTCTTCCAGCGTGTCGTTTAATTGAGCAAGGGTCTGATTCGCCGTGTTTTTTGGAAGAATACTGGCGATCACGGTTTTTTCCGCCGTGCCAAGGCCCAGAAGATCCATCATTTCGCTGGTGGCGGTGCCCATGCCGCGGATTTGATATTGAATGGGGATCCGGTTCTCCAAGAGCAGAGCCGTGGCTTTTTCCGCAAATTTGGGAGCGGCAATGAGGAACATCATTCGCGACGGCGTTTTCTTTTCGGTCATCAAAATCATTCCTCCTCAATTTCGACGATTTCGTCGCTGTCCGCGGGAATGAGATCGTCGGGTGTGATCTGTTTCTGTTTCTTATTCAGTTTGATGCGGTATTGAACGCCCATGATCTGAATGGCGATCAAGGGGGTCATGGCGACCAGCGCCACCACGCCGAAGGCGTCGGTCATGACGTTTCCGCCCACGCTGGTGCAAGCGCCGATGCAAAGGGGAAGCAGGAAGGTAGAAGTCATCGGTCCGCTGGCAACGCCGCCGGAGTCGAAGGCGATACCGACGAAGATCTTCGGCACAAACCGGGATAAAACAAGGGCGATCAGATAGCCGGGAATGATGATCCAGCGAATGGGGATCCCGGTCAGGATCCGGAACATGGCAAGCCCGATACTGACCGCTACCCCCACGGAGAGGGCGAGATTCATGGATTTTGCGGAAATAATGCCGTCGGTGACCGATTGTACCTGCTTATTCAAAATCTGAATGGCAGGTTCTGCTTTGACGATAAAATACCCGATCAGCATTCCGACGGGAATCAAAAGCCATTTTTGCCCCCCCGCAGCCAATTCGCTCCCCAACCGGCTTCCCACGGGGGCAAATCCCACGTTGACACCGCAGAGGAATAAGACCAACCCGATGGCGGTGTAGCCAAACCCGACGGAAATTCTCGCGAACTGTCGTTTGTGGTATCTCCGGCTGAACAGTTGAAAGAGTAAAAATACTACTAAGATGGGGAGCAGGGAAACGAGAACTTCTTTGATGAAATGGGGAATTTCCACGGCGAAGGCGTCGGTTACGTCTTTCATGGTTTCCACGTTTGGGACGAGGGTGGATTCGTACGCTGTATCTCCCGAACGGTAGAAGCACCCCAGTACCATGACTGCCAAAATGGGACCGACGCTGGAAAGCGCTACAAGTCCGAAGGAGTCGCTGGCGGCGTTTTTGTCACCCCGCATGGAGGAAAGTCCTACCCCTAACGCCATGATGAACGGTACGGTCATCGGTCCTGTGGTCACTCCGCCCGAATCGAAGGCGACGGCAAGGAATTCTCCAGGGACGAAAAACGAAAGGATCAGTATCCCCACGTATAAAATCATCAAAAGAATGGAAAGGTCGATTTTCAGAGCGATTCTCAGCACCGCCAGAGCGAGGAAGATCCCCACCCCCACGGCGACGGTCAAAATCAGCGTCAGATTGGGAATCGCCGGCACTTGATTGGACAGTACCTGAAGATCCGGTTCGGCAATGGTGATCAGAAATCCCATCAAAAAACCGATCAGTGCCGCCAGAAACAATCCCTTGGATTTTGCGATCTGTACCCCGATTCCTTCTCCCAAGGGGCTCATCGCCATTTCAGCCCCCAATTGGAACATTCCCATGCCGACGATCAGCATGACCGCCCCGGAAAAAAACATGGCAACGGTGCCCACCTCCAAGGGGACGACGAATATGCTCAGCGCAAGAACGATAAAGGTGATGGGAAGGACGGCGGAGAGGGATTCCATGGTGGTTTTTTTTAGTTGTTGATTAAACGTGACGTTGAAGGATTTCACACAACCGCCCTCCTTTCGTTTATTCTTAACATCGTATATACATTATACTTGAAAATTAAATTTTTGTCAACCGGAAAGGCGTTTTCTTGAAAAAACGTCACATCTCCTACTGAATCAAAGACAGCAACCGGTTGAGAAGAGCCCCGAGGAACAGAATACACAGGCAAAGCCACAACCAAAGCATCAGCATTGCCACGTTGGATAAGGCTCCGTACAGACGGGGGAAATTTGCTACCTTTTCCACGTAGACCGAGTATCCTTCCGTAAATAAGATCCAGCCGATAGCTGCCCCTGCGGCACCGGGCAGCTGCCGTACCGTACTGGTGGAATGATCCGGCAAAACGGTGTAGAGAAAAAGGAAAAACACCGTCAACAGAAGAAATCCCCCGGAGGTGCGGAAGATGGCTCTCCAGATCCCGTCTGCTCCTGTTGCCGTCCCCAAAACTTCTCCTTGCACTGCCCCTCCCAGGGTGCAGATTAAGGCGATTTCTAGAATCAGCGTTTCTGCCAAGGCAAAAAAACGAAGGAGAAAATAGTTTCTCGTTTCGGTCAGTCCATACATTTTGTTCAATCCCCTCGTCAGCGCCACAATTCCCCTTGACGCGGACCACAGCGCCGTTGCCGCCGACAGGGAGAGCACCGCTGCCGTGGGGGAGGTTTCGGGCAGAAATCCCAAAACTTCTTCTCCAAACGCTCCGGGCAAGACCGAGACCAAGTCTTGCTCCGTCCAAGGAACGTAGTGCAATACCGCCGTGAGAAATACCAAAAAAGGCATGGCGGAAAGAAGCACGAAAAAGGCGGCTTGGGCGGCAAAAGCACCTACCTGAGCGTCTCGCAATAATTGCAGAACCCGGTATAACGGGATGCCGTCTTTTTTCGGCGTTTTGGGGGTCGGTTCCATATATTTCCTCCAAAATAGGTGCAATTCGGCAAAAAAAATGTGACTTTTGTACGAAATTTGTTGACAGAGGGGGAATTGCTTGTTATAATGAAAATAAGTGAGTAAGAGAGAAGAGTCGGAGAGGGGGCGTAAAAATGACCGGACGTCATCGTATTTTTCGGGGAGTCGTCAGCATCGTTTTGGTTTTGGCAATGGTTTTTTCTGCCCTGTTTTTTCCGTTGTTTTCTTATAGGTTTCACGCCGTGACCCAAGAAACGATCAAGGGGATCGTCGGGATCGGCGGAGATTATACCGATAACGTTTCCGTCGCACGGCGGTTGGACGTGGTCTTTTCCGAGTTCCCCGTGGGGTCTTACTTCTCCTATACCGGAGAACGCTGTACCTGTCATAACAAATGCAGTTACTACGGCGGGTGCGATTGTATTTCCGACTACAACGACCCCGAAAAGAACGGAGCGTTGGTGCGCCTTTATTCCTGCCAATGTATGGGGTTTGCCCATTATATGTTTTATAAGATTTTCGGATTCGTGGACCGGGCGGCAGAATATCCGGAAAACAAAGATAAATTTTACTCCTTGGGTTCGTTAAAGCCGTCGGAAATGTCGGTAGAAAACGTTAAAAATCTCTTCAAAGACGTGAAGACCGGGGCAAACGTTCGGATCCCGGGCAGCAAAATGCACTCCTTCATCGTCCTTTCCACCGATGAAAACGGAATGTATATTTATCACGCCAATACGGGGATTCCCTGCCGGGTCGACGGCTGGTATTGGACTTGGGAAAAGTTTACCGATACGTACCGATCCTGCGGAATTGAATATATTCATATGCCCACGGAGTATCCCGAATCCATCGGAATTTACGTTCCGTCTGTCGCCGTAACGCCCCCTTCCGTTCCCGAACATCAGCTGGGACAGGTTCGGGTGGACGTTTCCGGTTCTACGTTACGGCTTCGCGCCGAGGCGAACACGGATTCGGAAACTTTGGCGTTGATCCCCCATAAAACCCTGCTGAACGTAACGGAGATTTCCGGAGAATGGGGAAAGGTTCAGTACGAGGAAAAGACCGGCTGGATCTTTTTGGAATACACGCGGCAGGTTCTTTCCGTCGACGTCCCCCAAGACCGGTTTTATTCCTATGAGGGCGTTCCGGTGAATTTATCGTCGGTTACCGTTTCTTTGCTGCAGGAAGATATGACCCGTAAACCGGTGGAGTCTTCTTATGAGATATCATATTCTGTCCCCGAGAACGGAAAATATACCGCCACCGTCACCGTAGGCGATCAATCGATTTCCTTCCCCATGATTCAGCTGCCTCGAGGGGATCTGAACGCCGACAGCGTCGTCAACGCTACCGATGCCGGAATCCTGGCGAGGATCGGAGAAGCCCCTCTGACCGACCGGCAAAAAGAGGGGGGAGATCTGGACGGAAACGGAACGGTGGATCGAGCCGATCTCATGGCAATTATTTCGTATTTGACGGGGAACTCTCCCGAATTGATCCCTGAGCAACAGGAGGAATGAGATGAAAAAAACAATTTCTTTCGTTTTGGTGCTCGCCCTTTTCTTCGTCCTGCTTTCCGGAGTCACTTCCACCGCCGCGACCATTCCTTCTATCTATATGCGCCCGGTTTTCAATTCAGATAAAACCGCCCTTACCGTGGAGGTCTACACCAACGGATTGCGCTGGACGGAATTTGACGGCGGGATCAAATTCGATCCTTCTGCTATGACCTTGATCTCGGTCAACGAGGGCGGAAAAATCGTTTCTGCCCGGGCAAAAGCTCAGGAAAAAGGGTTTGACATTATCACCGCGTCCCGGGACGTTGCAAAATCGAACGAGGCGGGGTATTGCAATTTTATTGCGGTGTCCGGTTGGAAAGATTGTAACATGACCTTCTATGCTGGTTCGGTGGTATTTTACACCTTTTCCGTCAAAGATCTGGAAAAAGCAAAAACCGGATACCACCTCTGCATCAACACCCTTACCGATGCCAACGGAAAATCCCTTGCTTCCTACGCGTCCTTTGATCTCTCCACCCCGGTGGTGTACCTGCCCAACGAGAAGAATCCGTTTTTGTATGGGGATCTGAATCAAGATGGGATTGATGTATATGATGCGATGTTGGTCTTACAGTTTGTAGTGGGAACGACAACCCTGGAAGAATATCAAAAATATGCAGCAAAAGTATCTGGAGAATCTGAAATTTCTATTTACGATGCCATGTTGATTTTGCAGCGTGTCGTAGGAGTTGTAACAACTTTCCCTGTAGAAGGATAACTGTTTCTTTATGAAAGGAATTATCATAATGAGGTTTAATCGTTCTTTTCTTAATAAAATTTTATTATTGCTTGTTTCTATTGCGATTGTTGTGTCAGTTGTTTTTACAGATTTCAGATACATCTCTGCGGCATCGACGTTTTCTCTAAGTTCTACTCCTGTTGAAAATGGAACTTTCACTGTGACTTTGGCTTTCCCCGATGTTACATGGGGTGGCTTCCAGTTTGTTCTTACTTATGATCGTACTGCAATTCAATTGACGGCAGATCCTGAAATGCCATCTTCTAAGCCAACGATTTACTCTGCTCCCAGCTCGAATGGAAACACTTCCGGAAGTGTTACAATTGCAGGCGGTGGGTTTTCCAACATCACGGCGACAGGTGTTGTAATAAAAATGCCGTTCAAGGTTATTGATTCTTCGGCTTCTTCTACGAATATTTCCGTTTCTGTCACCAAATTTATTTTATTTGATAATACTCCCGTAACTCACACTGCCCCCTCGCCTGTGACCGTCACCCTGAAAACCCAATCGTCGGATACGAGTACTTCGGGACCCACATCTTCCACCACGGATGTTCCTTCCGCGACGACAAATACGTCGACTGTGACGGATTCGGACACGCCGACCAATACGACAAACACGTCCACGCCGACGCAGACCGATACTTCTACAAAGACGGATACTTCTACAAAGACGGATACATCTACAACGACCGATACGCCTACTAAGACGGATACGTCTACTAAGACTGATACGCCTGCAAAGACCGACACGAATACTACAACTTCGTCGAAGAATACGTCCAGCAAAACCGATACGGATACGGGAACGAAATCGGATACGGTAACCGATACGGAAGAATTGACTGATACGGAAACTAATTTTCCCATTTCCGATACTTCCACCGGCACCCAAACCGACGTGACCGATGCAACGGACACTTCCAACTTTGAATCCTCCGGAAGCGAGGCTTCTACGGTGATTTCTTCGACCTCGAAACCAAGTGGGAAAACGCCTCCTTCTGCGGGAACGATTGCTTTGATCTCCATCGCGATCGCGGGGACTCTTTGCGGAGTGTTTACTCTGATCGGATTTCTTCGGCACAAAAAGGAACGGGAATAAAAGATAAAATAAAGGACAGAGAGTGTGAAATTCTCTGTCCTGTTTTTTTACGCCAAAGGCAATTTATGTGTTTTTACTTCAGTACCGGTTGTGTCAGCAGTTCTCTTGGGGGAACGGCGACCCGGAAGGCTTCTTTTACCGCTAAAATTTCAGCGGCGTTTGGCTCTCCTCCGAATTCCCCGTCTAACGTCCACGGAACGTTCTCATCGGAAATAAAAGAGATCTTTTGTGTTTTCAGGGCGACGATGTGCCGGGATTGTAAATTCGCCCGGAGTAAGTCGGACATCAATTCTCTCTGTTCCGTCAGAGTTTTAGGTTCTTTGATTAAAAGAACTTCCAAATATCCGTCGTTGAGGGAAACGCTCTCTTTTCCGTAGATTCCGCTGAAGCCTCCAATGGAATTGGTGTTGGATACCATGCCGTACAGATAATTCCCCGAAAAGGTTTCCCGGTCGGTTTGAACGGTAAAGGGAATCCCTTTGATTTGCGGGAGGGATTTGATCCCTTCCAGAACGTAGGCAAGATGTCCCAAGGAATTCTTCGTTTGCTGGGGGGTGGCGTAAGATACTTTGGTAAAAGCTCCGAAGGCAGCAACGTAAGCAAATGGGTGACCGTTAAAAGTTCCGCAATCACAGGGGAATATCTCTCCGGTGCCAGCGACTTGGGCGGCACGGACCGGGTCTGTGGGGATCCCGAGACTTAAGGCAAAATCGTTGGTGGATCCGGTGGGGATATATCCCAGATCCGGGATTTTTTTGCCTTTTTCTTCCGCAGTGCGGATCCCTGTAAGGGCTTCGTTTAGCGTTCCGTCTCCGCCGCTGACGATAATGCGGTCAAACTCTTCGGCGTGGCGGTTCAACAGCCGGGCAGTATCGCCTTTTCTTCGGGTAGGGCGGACGGTAATGGAATAGTCTGCTTTGTCAAATATCTCTATGATATCCGCCAAAACCGTTCGGATCTTGGACTTTCCGGCTTTGGGATTGTAGATAAACAACAGCCGTTTCAATGGATTCAACGCCTTTCCGGGAATTTATTCTTATTCTAACACACATTATAAGGAATTGGGAGACGGAATTATGTCATAATTTCGGAAATTTTCCGTCAAATTATTTCGTAAAGAAGGTTTTCCCATTTGAGTCGGGTTCCCACGTCGCATCCGAAGGGCAACAGGGCAAGGGCGATAAATAATTCTTCTGTTTCCGGGGAAGATTCGTCCTGCAAATAGGCGTATTCCCCCTCAATGCGGGTGATTTTATAGTATTTCAGCATAGTCAATCACAATAGAACAGAATATCCGTGTAGGTGGGATAGGGCCAGACCGTCGCGTCCACATCGGGCTCGATGGCGTCGATGATCTTGCGGATCTCTCCCATGCGGGCGAAAATGACGTTGCGGTACATATCTGCCTTTTCTTTCGCCGTCCCGTCCATTGTTTTTGCGGCTTCCAGTTCGGTTTCCAACGCAGTATTCTGTTCGGACAGTTCCTTTGCATGGTCGGAAAGTCGGGTCAGAAGCCCCAATTCCGGTTCGGTCTGAATTCCCAACTGTTTTTTCTGCAATACTGCCTTGGAAAGGGTGGAGGTGTAGCGAATAACTGCCGGAAGAATTTCCCGGCGGACCATTTCTGCCAACGTTTGTCCTTCGATGTTGATGATCTTGGCGTATTCTCCCAACAGAATTTCCCGGCGGGAGATCAATTCCTGTTCCGTGAAAACCTTGTGTTTCTCAAAGAGTTTTACGTTCTTTTGATCGGTCAGCAGAGGCAGGGCTTCGTTGGTGGAAGGAATGTTGAGAAGTCCCCGTTTTTCCGCCTCTTTCACCCATTCTTCCGAATAGTTGTCTCCGTTGAACAGAATCCGGCGGTGATTGCGAATGGTTTTGCGGAGCAGTTCTTCCAACGCGGAGTCGAAATCCGAGGCATTTTCCAGTTCGTCGGCGAAATCGCACAGGGTATCCGCTACGATGGTGTTCATGATGATATTGGTTTCCGCCACCGATGCGGAAGAGCCGAGCATACGGAATTCAAATTTATTTCCGGTAAACGCCATGGGCGAAGTCCGGTTTCGGTCGGCAGTATCTTGGGAGAAGCGGGGGAGTACGTCGACTCCTGATTCCATAACCACTTTGCCGTGTTGGTTGTATCGGTCTCCGTGTTCGACGGTGTCGAGAATTTCACACATTTCGCTTCCCAAATACATGGAAATGATGGCGGGGGGTGCTTCGTGACCGCCCAAACGGTTGTCGTTATTGGCAGAGGCGGCGGAGATGCGTAACAGATCCTGGTGCTTGTCTACCGCGGCGATGACCGCCGTCAAAAAGAGCAAAAACTGCTTGTTTTCCGCCGGTTTTTTCCCGGGCTTCAGCAAATTTTCCCCTTCGTTTGTGGAAATTGCCCAGTTGTTGTGCTTCCCGCTTCCGTTGACTCCTTCAAAGGGTTTTTCGTGCAACAGGCAGGCATATCCGAACTGGGGTGCCAGTTTTTTCATGACCGCCATGGTGATCTGATTGTGGTCCGTGGCTTGGTTTGCCGATTCAAAGACCGGTGCCAGTTCGTGCTGCGAGGGTGCGGCTTCGTTATGCTCTGTTTTTGCGGGAATACCCAATTTCCACAGTTCCCGGTTCAAGGCTTCCATGAATTGGGAAACTCTCGGCTTGATGGTGCCGAAATAGTGATCGTTCAGTTCCTGCCCTTTTGGGGGCTTTGCACCGAAAAGGGTGCGTCCGCACAAAATCAAGTCCTTGCGTTTTTCGTACATGGATTCGTCGATGAGGAAATATTCCTGTTCTGCCCCGACGGTGGTATCGACCCGTGTTGCGCCGGTGTTTCCGAATAATTTCAAAATCCGCAACGCTTGGGTATTCAGAGCTTCTACGGAACGCAGTAAAGGGGTCTTCTTGTCCAAAACCTGTCCGCCGTAAGAGCAAAACGCCGTAGGGATACACAACGTATGATCCTTGATAAAGGCGTAAGAGGT
>JAZNDV010000196.1:0-6077 GCA_045588285.1 Eubacteriales bacterium | reverse complement strand
GCAAAAAGTCAAATGTTCTGCAGAAATATTGAAAACTGTTCACGGATACTTTCGTGAACAGTTTTTGATATTTCAAGGGTTATTTTACTTTTTGCAGTTTGTTTGTTATAATGGAAAACCAAAAAAAACATCGCCCCCTTTCCCCGTTCCTTGTTACTTTCTTGTGACAAACGGTTATCTTGACACAAAGGGCATATTTTGCGCAATAAAGAGGAGGGATAAAATTCATAGAGACCTGTCAGGGCTTTTAATTCTTTTAAGACTCATTTAATGTCTATAATTTTCTAATCAAAAGCAATCATAATCATAATTTACCATTCACCTTTAATTAGTTGCATTTTATCAGAATTCAACATAAAGATTTTTATTTTTGCTTATCCTGGTTGTAAATTCTATATTATCAGCTGATCTCAAATTAATTGACCATTTGCTTTGCGTTTTAGCATTGAATTTAATTCTTAAGATATTTTTATTTTATCTTTGATGGTGCTGACATTGGGTTGAATGAAATAAAAAGAAACTTATACCCAGATTTACAACACAAAATAAATTTCTTCATATAATAACAAGAACGCCTTATTACGAAAATATCAATTCACAATAACAATTGATGTGAAAAATGCTGAATCTACCCCACTAAAAAATTGCGTGTAATTAACTCTGTTTCAGAAAAGTTCTATACATTATCACTATTAAATCATGAGTTCACAGTTTTGCCACAAATTACAATTAACCTTGACAATTATACGTAAATGTGATAAAATGGGTTTGGATCAAGGAACGAGGTGATATTGTGGTAAAAGGCGAATACATGAAACGGTCTGAAATGACAGATATTCCGGAATACTGTGTTCAGTACTTACTTTATCTTCAAGTAGTCCGTTCCCTCTCCCCTTTAACGGTTCGCGAATATTATTTGGATTTTAAGGCGTTTTTCAGATATCTTAAGGTTGAGGATTCCGTCTCTGTGGAAGATTTTAATAATGTCGATGCTTCGGATTATACTATTGATCAATTAAAATCTGTTACTTTGGCAAAACTTCACGAATATTTGGCGTTTCGCCAAGGAGAACTTGGAAATTCTGCGCGGTCAAGAATGAGAAAAATATCCAGCCTTCGAGGATTGTACAAATATCTTACCATGCAAAAACTGATCTCAGAGAATCCGACGCTGGATTTACGGTTGCCAAAAGTTGACAAAAAACTTCCTTACTATCTTACGTTCAAAGAGAGTTTTAATCTTCTGAACTCCATTGACGGCAGATTCAAAGGTCGTAATCTTGCCATTATCACTTTGTTTTTGAATTGCGGAATCCGTCTTTCAGAGCTGGTCGGGTTGAATTTTACAAGCATTTCCGATCGCCACTTGAAAGTTTTAGGAAAAGGAAACAAAGAACGCGTACTGTATTTGAATGACGCCTGCATGGCTGCTTTGCAAGCATACTACGATGAACGCAAAACCTACACCTTCAGTATTTATGAACCAGAAGCACTATTTGTAAGTCAAAAAGGAAATCGCATTTCGCAACGTATGGTGCAAACGATGGTTCACGATTTTATGACACGGTGTGGTATTGATACGAAGGTGTATTCCGTACACAAACTGCGACATACTGCTGCATCATTAATGTATCAAAGCGGAGTTGATGTCCGTGCACTGCAGGAAATTTTGGGACATTCAAATCTTGGAACGACTCAAATCTACACACATTTGAAGAATTCTCAAATTGATCACGCAATGAGTTCGATCTCCATCTCCGAAAAAGAAGCAGGGCCAACGAAATAAAAAATTACTGCACTTTCCTATTTGGAATGTGCAGTTTACTTTTGTTTCAACTTTGTTAAGAGTTTCGTGAAATAGGGCGGCAAGGAAGAATCAAATTCCAAATAACTCCCCAGAATCGGATGAATAAATCCAATTTTTTTTGCGTGAAGACATTGACCGGAAAGCCCAAAATTATCTGCATTTTTCGGTGCGTATACCGGATCTCCAACGATTGCGTGCCCCTTCGACGACATGTGCACCCGAATTTGATGTGTACGTCCGGTTTCCAAGCGAAATCGGACATGCGAATATCCTTGAAACTCTTCAACAACCTGATAATGAGTAATGGCATTCTTTGAATTCAGCGACGTGATTGCCATCTTCTTTCGATCTCTTGAATCCCTGCCGATCGGGGCATCTATTACACCGGATGGATCTTTCAACCGTCCGATAACAACTGCCTCATATTCTCGTAAAAATGAGTGCTCTTTAATCTGTTCTGCAAGCCCTAAGTGCGCATCATTGGTTTTTGCCACGATCAGCAATCCCGAGGTATCCTTATCAATTCTGTGAACGATTCCGGGGCGTAAAACTCCGTTGATTCCGGACAATTCTCCTTTGCAGTGAAACAGAAGTGCGTTGACCAACGTTCCGTCCAAATTTCCGGCTGCAGGGTGAACGACCATTCCCTGAGGTTTGTTTACCACTAAAAGATGCTGATCTTCATATACGATCTCTAAGGGAATTTCCTGGGGAATTGCTTCTAAAGGCTTGGGATCTGGAAGATTGACAACGATCACATCTCCTCCCTTGACTTTTATGCTCTTTCCTGCAATTGTTCCATTCAGAATGACATTCCCCTGCTCCAATAAAACAGAAATAGCCGAGCGAGAAAAAATCTGCTCGGCAACATTATTAAGTTCGATCGAGAGATATTTGTCGATCCGTTCCGGAGTGATATCAGAAGGGACAAACAAAACATGTTCAGTCATCAATCAAGAATTTCTCCTTTTGAAAAAAGAAACAGAAGGATAAACAAAATACAGCCGCAACAGATAAAAACATCTGCAACGTTAAAGACTGCAAAGTCGATGAGGTAAAAATCAAACATATCTACTACAAAACCACGAAATACACGGTCTATCAAATTGCCGCAACCACCGGATACTACGCATACTAAGGCAACACGCGCCGGAGCGGAGCGAATGATACCTTGAATGAGCAGAAATACGATAAAAGAACAAAGCAAAACGGTTAATATGATAAAAAACCATGTCTGACCGGCAAGAATACTGAATGCAGCACCGGTGTTCTCGCAATATTGCAAGCGAAAAACACCGGGCAACAGTTCGAAGGTCAAAATCGGTTGCAGGTCTCGATAAGCAAGTGCCTTCACAAGCTGGTCCAAACCGACAATTGACGTAAATATCAACAAATAACCGAACCACTCTGATACAACGCTGCGTTTATTTTGATCAATCTTCGTCATCGTCGAAGAAATCATCGTCATCGTCGTCGTCTTCGTCACGGAAGAATAGTTTCATCTTCTTTTTAGGTTGTTTCTTTTTCTTCGTTTCTACGTCGTCAAAGAGATCTTCCAACCCCTTTTCGGTACGTTTTGCAGATGCGCGCTTAGAAGATTTTTCAAAAAGATCTTCGTCATAATCGGCTTCTTCTATATTTTTTTCCGAATCTTCATCGAAAGAGACGGCAGTAATAACTTCCGATTCCTCTGCAGGAGCTACACCGTCGTTGAACGATTGATTCAAAATATCAAGAGTTTCCGATCCGATCTTAATATCCTCGAACTGCATGTTGGGAATTTCTTCAATCATCTTGATATGAGCAGAATAGGTATCCAACAAAGAGTTCTTGAAGGTTTCAATTTCGCCGGTAATTTTTTGGGTAATTGCGTTTTGACGATTCGCTTCATACTGTGCAGTTTCGATAAGCTTTTTTGCATAGTCTTCCGCGTCGGCAACCAACCGCTTCGCTTTTTTGCGTGCCTCTTCCAATGCTTCTGAAGGTTCTTGGGGAATAACTACGGGAGCAACGACTGCTTCGGGAGCAATCTCCTTTTGAGAGGGGATTTTTGCAACTTCATTCAATTTTTCGGTTAAAAGATTAACCTTGTTTTTCAAAGCATTGCGCTCTTCCAAGAGACGGGTGTAATCCACAAGAATCTCATCAAGAAATTGGTCGACCTCGTCTCCCCTGTATCCGCCGCCTTTGGTAGTGGTAAACTCTTTGGTTTCGATTTCTTTTGGTGTAATCATATCAATTTCTCCTTATATAAAACGATTTTACTGTTAAAATTTTAGTTCAGGATCAAGACTTGCGGCAATATCACCGGAAATCTCAATTCCACCCGGAGTAATTAAAAAAGTATTTGTTGCAATTTTTTTCGTGTTACCTTGCATCGCATAAGCTACTCCGCTGAGAAAATCAATAAAATGGCGGGCATCTTTCGCAATCAGCTCCAGATTGATAATCACAGACTCATGATTGAGCAGATGATCGGCAATCGTTAACAATTGATCGTTTGACGGATCGTTGGGACGAAAAAGCACAAATTGCTTCTTGGCTTTTCCGGGAACGGCGGATGCAGGCGCTTCTCTCTTTTCAGACGATGCGATTTCCTCTTCAAAGTTCAATTCTTCCTCTTCTTTGGGAGTAAAACGGTCAAACAGTCCCATAACATATATCCTTTCTCTTTTTTATAGGTATAATGCGGTTCCGACTCGAATCATATTCGAACCGTAACGGACAGCGGTTGCGTAATCGTTACTCATTCCCATGGACAAGATGTCCATAGATATATTATACGGTTTGTTTTCCGAATAATTTCGATATAAATCGTACATTTTACTATAATATTCGTCTTTCGTATCGATAGGCATGATTGCCATCAATCCACGAATGCGAAGATTCGGCAATATCGAAACATCGTGAAGAAGCGCGTCCAAATCTTCCTCATACACTCCGAATTTTTGCGGTTCCTTTGCGATATTCACTTGAATAAGAATATCTGTAGTCTTCCCTAAAAGTCCGGAGCAACGGGCAATTTCTTCCGCTAAATGAAGGGTATCTACAGACTGGATCAAGTCAGCGCAAGAAATTGCTTTTTTGACCTTATTGGTTTGCAAATGACCAATGAGGTGGCGCGTCCCGGACATCAAGGGAGCACGTCCAACCAAAGCAGAAACGCGATTTTCAGCGAAATCCCGAACTCCCAAACGTGCAAGTTCCGGGATAACGTCTTCCGGTTGATTTTTGGTAACGGCAACGATGGTTACGGATTGTCCGATGCCATTTTCAGAAACAATGCGAGAAACTTCTTCCCGTATCCGCAGATAATTATCCCGAATCATCAGTTGATATTTACTACCTTTCCGTCATAGACTTCTTTCCCTCCGACGACAACGGAGTCGTTGAGGATCAGAGTTCTTGAAGAGGAATTCGCGTTTGGGGTGACTACCGCAAAATCTCGGTTCTCATCACGAAAAAGCACCGTTAACGGCTTAAACACCAGTTTTGCGCCGGAGAGAACGTAAACCCCCGTCTCCCCTTCAAATACCCGAATGGCATCTTTATCTACCTTGTAACCGGTATAAGAACGGAGAATGATTTGTGCGTTGCAAATTCGAAGGGAATAAATTGCTTCATTAAAAGACGGACTCTCAAAGACGATCGAGACTTCTCCCTCAATGGGATCTGAGACGTCTTTAACAGTCATCGTCACGGTTTGCGTCCCGTACGTAACAGTGTCAAAGCGCAACGTCCACGTTGAATTTTTTTCAAACCGTTCTGCGTCGTCCGAAGGAACGGTGCAAAGATAAGTCCAATAAGAGAAATGTTGCAGCTTCCCGATGTAATCCGAAGGGCGGGGCTGCGGAGTTTGAGCAAGAAGATCATGAACGGTATTGGGACTACAGACAGTATAGTTTGAAGCCATCAAAGATTCATACCCGTCATATTGAGAGGAAAAATATCCCGCTTGAGAAGCATTGACAGCAGTTTGTTGCGTCGCTGTTCCGGTCAAAAGTGTGGAACGGATCGATTCACAGTTTGACAGAATCTGCTGATAATAGGACTTGTCCCCCGTCACTTTAATATCCCGTTTTATAAAGCAAGAAGAAACCTGCATAGATGCACTCAGGATATCCGACAGATCTTGGCTTCGTGATACGGAATGATAGTGCTCGATTGCATCTTTCGTTTTAACGTCCAATGTTTTGAGGTCGTATTGGGTCGTCGAAGAAATACATTCTTCTAAAAGAGCGATCTGACGCTCAATCATTTCTACGGCGAG
>JAZNDV010000195.1:0-14448 GCA_045588285.1 Eubacteriales bacterium | reverse complement strand
GCCTGCTGCTGTTATTGTTCCCGCGGAAAGGCCCGCGCCTGTGGTGGAAGAAAAGAAACCCGCTGCGCAGCCTGAAAAGAAGCCGGAAGAACCCATTATCATTGCGCCCCGGAAAAAAAACGCCGCAGACCGAACAGACCTCAGCGCCATCGGCGTTATGACAACCACAGACAGAACAAACTTTCATCGTATTCCTCACTTCGTTTCAAGAGATTGAATATACTGTTTCAGATAGTCAAGCTGTGTTTGAAGATAATCCCGGTATTCGTTCAACGTCCATTGTTCTTCCCGCATTTCCGCGGCAGCATCGACCCCCACGTAACGGTAGTGGACAGTATTTGCTTCTCTGCCGGTCTGCTCCTCTTCCCCGGCGGGATAACTGAGAATAAATCCGTACTTATATATGGTTTCGGTCAAGAACTCTTCAAATGTGCGACCGTCCGAACCGAGAAGCGTCATTTCTTTCTTGGAAAAATCCACAGCAAAACCCAGCTGGTGCTCCGAGCAGTTCACAGATCCAACGGAGGCGGCAGCCATAGATCGTGCTCTTTCCGCCGGATAACCGGCATTCATATAACTTTCCACAGCATCGTCGTAGGCTTTTTTCTGTTGTTTTTCGGTGCGATAAGCGGCTGTAACGGTAGCAGAATGTCCGGCCTTATCCGCGGCGTCAAGAAATTCGTTAAATTTTGCTGCGGCAGTAGATTCCAGTTTCAGCGTTTCATATCCGGTCAGCAAGGTCAATTCCCCTACGTCGTACCCTTCAGGGAGGGGGGTAGATTCGTCTACCGGCAACAGATAGGGGGAATCCAGCAAGGTCTGAAATTTATTCATTTTCGTTTGCACTTCGGCAATAATGGAAGATAACTGTTCCCGATCGGTGGTTGACTGACCGTCCGTGCTCCCGGCGGTATGGTCAACGGCAGGGGGTTCTCCTTCGGATGAAAAAAGATTCCCTGCCCAAAAGTAAAAAACAAAAATGATAAGGGTCAAGACGATCAATACCGTCAACCCAATGAGAACGATGCGATTTTCCTTAAGTTTTTGTTCGTCCATGAGATGATCCCCTCCGGAGCGATTTCTCCGGTACAATAATCATAATAATCTATTATATCATAACATATTCTTCTTAATTTGTCAAGGCAACGGGATTTTTTTCAGAAAAGTGTCGAGGAGATTTTTCATTCCCATAAACATTCACAAAAATCTCCCCGAAACAAGATGGTTTCGGGGAGAGCTATTATCAATAAATTGAAGAGTTACGGTTCTTTTGAAATATCTCCCACTGCGTTAAACCAGGCGAGGGCGTCGGAGACGGCAAAGACTTCCGATTCCATAGCGGCGGTGGAAAGAGAGATGTGTCCTTTTTTCGGATCACTGATCTGAATTCCCCGAATATCGGAAAGAGGAATGCAACGCAGTTCTTTTTGAGAGGTATAAAATGAAAGGGAGTTTTGGGTTAAAAAAAGCCAACCTTTTACCATTCTGTCTCCGACAAGACGGCTTGCGGAATCTTCCAAAAGAATCTCCCCTTCCGCGGACAATTCTGCCCGGCAGGGAGCGTAGGTCTTTGCTCGGAAAATTTCAATCAGAAACAACACGCCCGTAATTGCAACGCCCGAAATCAAAGCACAAATTACTGCAACCAGAAAAATCTTCAACGTTTGGGGGAAAACCGAATCGGGAGGCGTATTGATCAAAAACAACAACATTCCAACGACGGCTCCATAGGAAAACCCGGAAGAAATAATACGAAGATTTCGTTTTTTCAAATCGATCACCTCAATTACAGAATCAAAAGTTCTTTGGGGCTTGCAGTAATATTCCGGCACCCTCCGTCAAGGACGACCACCAGATCTTCAATACGAACTCCGCAATCGTCCGCAAGGTAGATGCCGGGCTCAACGCTCATCACCGAATTTGCGGGAATGATCCCATCATATCGGGAAGAAAAATTGGGAGCTTCATGAATCATCAGACCAACGCCGTGACCGAGAGAATGACCGAATGCCTCACCGTAGCCTTTTTCCGTTATCACGTCCCTTGCGAGAGCATCAATCGAAATTCCGGTCATGCCGGATCTTAAGTTTTCCAGAGCGTTTTTCTGGGCGGCAAGGACGATCTCATAGATTTCTCTTTGACGGTCAGAGACATGCCCTACGGCGACGGTTCGGGTCATGTCGGAACAATAGCCGTCATAAACAGAACCGAAATCCATGGTAATCATGTCCCCGGCGCGAATCACACGGGAAGAGGGAACGGCGTGGGGTTTGGAACCGTTTTCCCCAGCCGCTACGATGGTATCAAAGGACGGATTGGACGCACCGGCACATTTCATGGCATAATCAATTTCCGCAGCGATGCGTTGCTCTGTCAAATCCCCCTTTTTCCAGTTGAAAGCGATAAAATCACAAATGCGAGAAAACGCCTGATCGGTAAAGGATTGGGCGGTAACAATCTTTGAGATCTCTTCTTCGGATTTAATCATGCGAAGATCGGAAAGAACCTTTTCGTCCCCCACCAATTCAAAACGGTCGGAGAGGACGTCTGCAAAGGCGCGGTACTCTTTATAAGTAAGATATTCGTCCTCAAAATAAACGGTTTTGATACCTTCGGGAAGTTCTTCGGAGAGGGTGGCGGAAAAGGATTTTTGTAAAAGTTCCACGGTATAACCGGGACGAATATCCTTCCGCGCCATGGTAATATAACGAAAATCCGTATAAAAAACCTGCTTTTCCTTGCAGATCAAAACCATGCCGTTGGAAGAAGTGATTCCCGTTAAATAGCGTCGGTTTTCAGGCCGGAAAGAGACGTAAGCGGAATTCTCCGGCAATTTGGAAAGTAATTTCTGGGCAAATTCGTTCATCATCAAACCTCCATTGCGGCAAGATACATACGTTTCATAGCAACGGCATCACGATCCATCGTTCCGTCCGATTCACAGATCACGTGGGCATCGGAATTTTTTTGGACCAAAAGGTCTGCCAAAGGTTCAAAATCCGGACCAAAGACCGTGTCTTCAAAGGTCAAGTGCTTCTTTTCTCCTCCGGAAGTATACTCAATTTTGGAAAAATGCACGTGCATTCGCCGCATACGGTCAACTCCGAGAACCTCTTCGATCCGATGGAGAATCAAACGATAATCTTCTTTCGTAGCAACACCGCCCTGCGTTCGGGCGTTGAGATGACCAAAATCCACGGCGGGCAAAAAGGATTCGTTGACTTTGCAGAGTTCCAGCACCTCGTCCAACGTTCCCAACTGATTGATTTTCCCCATGGTTTCGGGACATATAATGATATGATCCAAGCCTGCATTTTTGAGTGTATCCGATGCTTTTGAAAGAGTATCCTTTGCCAAAGCAAGGGCTTCTTCCCTGCTGATCTTAGCACAACTGCCGCTATGCACCACGATACGGTCCGCTCCGAGCCAATCGGCGGCACGGGCAGTTTTCAGAATATAACCGATGCTGTTCTCCCGTTTTTCCGCCTCGACGGAAGAAAGAGAGATAAAATACGGCGCGTGAACGGAAATGATCTTCCCTTTTGCGCGGAACACTTCCCCCAATTTCCGGGCGGTTGTTTCCCCGACGGTGACGCCGTTTCCGCATTGATATTCAAACAGATCTAAGCCGATCTCGTCCAGATAATCGGGCAATTGGATCGTTTTCTTGTATCCCCGGTCAAAAAAACCTTGCGGGGTTCCGGCAGGACCGAACAGAACCATACGTATTTCCCTTTCTATCAGCAAACGTCAAAATATCAGTCGATTTTAGGCAAACTTGCCGCGGCAACGGATTGACCGACCCGGCGGGATTTTTCGTCGGGAATGTGAAGTTGGATCTTCTGCGCCAATTCCGGAAATTCTTTCTCGAGAACTTCCTGCGTGCGGTTCAAAAGAATGACACCGCCTTCCCCGGAAGTGACCCGTCCCATAATAAGAACGTGCTTAATATCATAAAATTCAGCGTAATAAGCGATCGCATATCCGAAATACGCACCGATGGTATCGTAAATCGCCGCAGCGCGCTCGTCACCTTCCGCCATCAATCCCTGCACCACTTTGAGTTTTTCAGCAGGAGACAGAGACTCGTCCAATTCAATGCCGGCGTAGGGAGCAAGCTTGATTACGCCGTCTTGAGAAAAATACTTGACACCGCAGCCGTAATCCCCGGACCATTCGTCAACCATCGCCTCTTCGCAGAAATCAACGGGGACGAAAGCAACTTCATTCAGCCAGCCGGTAATATTCCCTTGAGGATCCACGTATCCCCCGGCTTCCGAGGTGCCCATGGCAATGCCAAGAACAGAATCGTCGTTCAGATCCATTGCACCCGCAAGAGCGGTAACGTCGCCGTCGTTTGCAACTTCGATCGGGATATTTTCTCCGATCTCCTTGGCAACGTCAAGATACATATTTTTAACAGATTTATCAAAATCCTCGTCGTTTACTTTAAGGAACAGAGAAGCAACCATAATGCGGTTATCAATATAGACACCGGCACTGGAAACGCCGATGGCGTCGACCCGAGGCATGTGAGACGCGGCGGTCTTCATAGCTTCCAAAATGCCTTGATAGTGATAACTGGGATCGGAATTGATCTTGGGGAACCAAACGACTTCTTCGGAATAAACGCTTTCGCCGTTGACGACTGCACTTACTTTACGATCGCTTCCGCCGGCATCAAAACCGATCCGGCAACCGTCCAAATGCCGTCCGATAGGGGCTGCCGCAGATTTATCCTGAGGTGCGTCTTTCAGATCACGGATCTGCACTTCAAAAGGTTGTTCATAAACGCGTTCCATGAAATTAACGTCAAAATCCCGGCTTCCTCCGTGAGAAAACGCTTCTTTGATCTTACCTCCGACAAGGGGACTGCCTGCAATGATGATTTTATAACCGCCGGCAACCCACAACAGGGACTTGGCGATGCGTTCAACAAATTTGAAATTTTGTTCATCATGACCGGTTCCGTCGCGGAAAATACGGGTTTTATAAGTCGCGGTATAACCTTTATTTCGTTCCACGGCAATAACTAAATCCTGACCGTCCTCCCGGGTCGCTTCCCGCATTTCCCGGCAAACCAAGGACAGAGGTTGAAATTTAGGATCAAGTTTTGCATTTACTTTAAGCTTCATATCGGACAGTTCCTCCAATAATTGTTTTTTGTACGTTAAAAGTATCATCTGTTATAATAATATCAGCATCTTTCCCCACTTCCAGGGAACCTTTCTTCGATTCAATTCCAAGGACTGTGGCAGGGTTCAAAGAGGCACCGTTGACACACTCGTAAAGGGGTATCGTAGAATTACTGTAAACGTTCCAAACACCGTGATTTAAGTGAAGAACGCTTCCCGCCACCGTCCCGTCTTCCAAACGGCAAACGATATCGCGGTAAATAATTTTTGCACCGCCAAGGGTATATTCTCCGTAGGGCAAACCGCCGGCAGGCAAACAGTCGGTAATGAAACAGAGTTTTCTTCCCTTCAGTTTCCAAAGGACATCATAGAAACACTTATCAACGTGGAACGTATCTACGATCAATTCGCAACTAACGTCAGAATTCATCGCCGCCGTCACAACGCCCGGGGCGCGGTGCGCCAACGGAGTCATGGCGTTAAACAGGTGCGTCACGTGTTTGACACCGGCTTCGGTGCTTCTCATGGCGGTATCGTAATCTGCCGAAGTGTGTCCCATAGAAACGACCACGTCGGTATCACGGCAGATCTGACGAATTGCAGAAAAATCATCCGAGTCCGTTTCCGGAGCAAGGGTGATGATTTTTATAATATCTGCGTATTCTTTCACAAAGGAAGCGTCCGGCTTCAATATGTACTTGGGATCCTGCGCTCCTTTTTTGCTCTCGCTGATAAAAGGACCTTCTGCGTGGCAACCAAGAATTGCGCTTCCCTCCCAGGTTTTGCTTTCTTCCTTAAGAGACCGGCAAACTTCAAGGGCTTTCCGGATCACTTTCATATCCACCGTCATCGTAGTGGGTAAAAACCCGGTGACCCCGTTCGCCAGCAAGCCCCTTGAAATGGTACGGATCGAATCTTCTTCACCATCACAAACGTCACAGCCCAGATAGCCATGGATATGAAGATCGATCAACCCGGGAGCAACGTATCCTCCCTTTGTATCAATCACCTCAGCATCGTCAGGAACCTTGTCCGAAGGAACGATTCCTTCGATCACATCGCCGAACAATAACGCAAAATCATTCAAAATACGATCTTTCAAGACGATTTTCCCATTTATAATGGCTTTCATATTGCACCTCTCCGTAAGTTTATACGTTATCATTATAGCATAAAAAGATGAAATTTCAATAGATTTACAAAAGTATTTGCTTTATTTTCATATTTAGGAGCAGCAAATAAATTAGGAATCGAATTTCAAATAATAATAAAATCGACACGCTTCTGCCGAAACTTGTCGATTTTTGGCAGGGATAGCAGGACTCGAACCTACGAATGCCAGAGTCAAAGTCTGGTGCCTTACCGACTTGGCTATATCCCTATGCAAAATACATCTTAGACATTATATCACGGGCAGGTTGAATTGTCAAGTGTTTTTACAAAAAGTTTCAAAAGAAAAAAGGTGTTTTTTGGTGTTTATCAATTTCATGAAATCGGAAAAACTACGTTAGGGAGGAAATATAAAATGAAAGATAAATTTAATAAGCATTACCCGGCAGAAAACGCATTTTTAACGAATCCAATCGTTTCGGCAACCGAAACTACGGGCTGTGCGTTGCACATTGAGAAGAGAGACGAAAAGACCATGAGTTTGAGTGCTCCCTGCAAGGGGACAAAATTGCCGGGAAAAGACCCGGAGAAAATTCCAGAAAGTTAAAGAATCCTCAAAAGACAAAAGACTCCCGAAAATTCGGGAGTCCTTTTTGTAAGTATTCTTCTTTTATCGAAACTTATTTGTCCGCTTCGTTATTTGCTTTTCTTCTTGCGGAGGATCAAAAGAGCGGCAACGACGGCAGCGACGACCAGAACCGCAACGACGACGATGGCAATGACCGTGCCGGCGTTGGATCCGTTATCAACGGCAGGAGCGTTGCTGGAAGTGTTGGTAGAAGGATTCGTAGATGCGTTGGTAGACGCGTTCGTGGAAGCGTCCGTAGAAGCATCAGTGGAAGCGTCCGTGGAAGCGTCCGTGGACGCATCGGTGGAAGTATCGGTGCTGGGAGGAACGACGACAACGTCATCTCTCTGTTTTACGGTCTTGATCTGCATGGGAGTTGCAGATGCAGTTAAATCTACACCTTCTGCAAGAACGCCCTTCGCAATGTTGAACTTAACACCGGTCACGCCGCTTTCAGCGTTCGTAATGATCGCTTCTGCGGTAACGTTAAAGTCGATGATGGCGTTTTCCCCGATGGTTAAATAGCCGTCAGGGTTGTATATGCCGCAAAATCCAGGGCTTTCCCCTGTAATCTTGCCGCCCTGAATGTTGATTCCGATCCCTCCAAGATCTGCCGGTTCGATGGAAAATGCAGCTTCAACGTAGGAATTGAGGTCGAGTGCAATAACTTTTTGAAGGAAATTATAATAATCTCATTCAAATAACCTTCCGGCGGCATTAACAGTAACATTGATGCCGCCGGATTTCAATTACTTAATTATACCAGTTGCTCCCGGCTTCGACATTGACCTGAAGATCCTTATCAGAAGCCAAGTTCCATTTCTGGATCGCGAGGGAATTCCAGGCATCGACGGTAAGAACGATAGAGCCGTTGACGGAGCGAATGGTCAGAGCCATATTCGTAGCACCGTTCACGATTCCGTACATGCCGTCACAGGGGATCACCGTCCAGATTTGTTCCGGAGTATTGGAAACTTCGGTCTGGATCAGTTTGCCCTCAGAGACAGTCAAAGCATTACCGGTCTCTTTATTCACGATCCGATAGCCTTTTTCTGCCGGAACGAAAGTCCACATCTGGGAGTCAGCAGGAAGCAGATCCCACTGTGTCACATAGTAATCCGCACCGACCCATACATCGGAATCCGCTGCTGTAAAGCGCTTCGCATTTGCGATAGAAGTAGCATTGTTCCAATCGACATTGTGAGAATAGTTTCTAAGGCGGAACGCATAATCCTCAACCAACGGATTAGAGTACGTCATCCTGTCGACAACGGTCAGATATTTCCCAGACAAAGCACTCTGAATCCGGATCCGAGTGGGATCAGATTCGTCGTTAACGATCGTCCATTTGGATTGATCATCGGAACGGGCTGCCATCAAGGTCAGGCGAGCGCCGGCGTTGCGGAAATCAGAAGAGCCTGCCAAATAGAGAGCGTAATAACCGCCGCTGGAGCCGAGCCCGTTACAGAAGAGCTGATTCTCTTCATAAACCCAGTTCTGCCATGCAAGACCGCGGTAAGAAGCCAAGGTCAATTCCACTTCAGCGGGCAGAATACCTCTGTCCTTGGAAACAGGAGACAGATACAATCCCTTAGAGACGCTCTTGATCCGGAAGCCACCCACAACATCCATATCCGTTGCGACTTCTCTGACCCAGTACTGGGAAGCGTTCCCCAAAGCAGCCTGAACGGAAACGGATCCGTCCGAAAGGCCGGAAAGATACGAAGAGGTCAGCGCGGCATTGGTCAAAGCAAAGGAATTATTGTTGAGATCAACGGTTTCCTGTGCCGTCAGATTCGTACCGCTGTTCAAAACGGTTTTGCTGATCTGATCCGCATCATAGCCGGAACTGACGGGGACGATACGGAAGGAATAGGTGTAATTCACACCGGGTTCGAAATATTTTGCGTCAGTATATTCCTGGTCAAACAGAGTATTGGAACTGACACCGCTCTGCTGTCCGATAACGCGGAGAATCGTATCTTTATTCGAGGCAGCTTCCCCGGAAGAAACGTAATTGGAAGAATTCCAGGGATAATCCTTAGAAACGTTGACTGCGAAGAGATCGGTATCACTGGTGATCACGATTCCGGAACCGTCTTCCCTTTCCAGAGCCAGCCAGCGGATCTCCGTCTTATCACCGGAACCGGTGCTGTAGAGATAATCGGAGCCGAGCTGATCAACGATTGCAACGTCCTTGTAGGTGTCCACGCGGGAATCCGCCGTTTTATCGCTGTAGGTTTCACCGCGCCCCATGCCGTGCCAGCTCATGGTTTTGAAATCGCTGGTTAGGGTCATGACGGAAGAAAGTTCCATGGGAACCGTTGCATTTACCGTAGGTTGATACTTCACGGAGACTTGAATTTCACCGTCGGAATACACGTCGTAAACAACGGTATACCGGGTATCATAACTGAAGGCTCTCATGGTCTTCACGGGGTAGGTAACCCAAATGTAGTTCAATTCGATACGATATTGCTTGTCGGAGACTTTGGTAATCTTATATCCTTCGGGCAACGTCTTCGTTTCCGCATAATTTTGAGAGAGAGAATTCAAAACGTTGCGGGAAGCAGAGGTTACGGAAGAAGAAACAAGGTCCCCGCCGGTGGGATTGCGCAAAAGATTGGAAATCATCGAGGGAGTAAAGTTTTCCCCATTGACGAAAATATCTTTCCCGCCCACGGTGTATTGGGTGACAAGACCGGTGTTGGCATTCAACCGAAGGGTAACGCTGCCGTTTTCAAGAACGATCAAAGACGCACCGACGTAGGACGCAGGAGCATCGGGGAGCTTTATCAGATCGGAATCTTGAGCTTCCGGTTCTTTATCCACCGGTGCAGGTTGCAACATCACTTCCTCAGAGTCTTCAATCGTGACTTCAACGGGATCACGGTTGGGGTCAAGACGGAACGGAATGTTGGAACTTTCGTCGCTATTCAAGGTATATACGAACTGAGTTCCAGCGGGAACGCCCGCAATGTCTACCTTCGTTGTTAAAACGATATATGCGGCATACATAGCATCAAGAGCAGCACCGCCTGTCTTACTGTTGAGGTTGACCAACTGATTTTTCGCGCCGGCGGGAACATTAAAGTTTTTCAGAGTTCCCTGGTCGAAAATGACCCAGCGGGGATTTTCCCAATAAGCGTGCTTTTCATAAACCGTCCAAGAAAGGGTATAGATGTCATTGAAGTTCGTCAGGGAACGGTTTGTAACGTAAATTTGACCTTTGGAGAAGGTATAATTGGAAACGTAAATCTCAGGAGCCTGGAACACAGAGAGATTCAGCGCCGTTCCTTCATGATTCTGAACAGAGCCGTCTTTGGAAACGGAGGGATCTTCCGTCAAGGAAATCTGCTTGGCAAAAACGGTCAGATCTTTCTTGTCCGTCCAAGAAGGAGCCGTCTTATACTTTACGGTGAAATAAACGTAGAAGTTTCCTTTTGTAATATCGGTACCGTAATCCAAGGTAATGGTACCAGACTGACCGGGTTTCAATTCGAGACCCGAAACCGTGCCGGATTTAAGTACGGTCTTGCCATCAGTAATCTCATAAGAAATTTCATAGGTAGAAGCAAAATCGGTAAAAGAATTGCGGTTTGTCACTTTGAACGTACCGGCGGCAATATCCTGAGCCGCGATATAGATCGGTGACAAAGCGTTTTTCAATTCCAAAGCATCGGACTGGAGTTTGCGGTCTGCAGTAACGATCCCTGCAAGAGACTGATAAGTATCGGCAGCAGAAGTAGAAACATCGTTCCAGCTTCCGGCATAAGCCAAATGATAGGAATCCGCAGTTTCCTTGCTATAAGGAGTACGCTGCAGAATTTCACTTGCTTCGCTGGATTTAACAGGCCAGTAAATGGCGTTGTCTGCCCAGTAAGAGAAGAACCCGCCCTGGAAATTATTGTACTGATCCATCAAGGCGGAATATGCACTGAAGTTTCCGCCGTTGTTCAAAAGACCGCCGTTGGTATCTTGGAGCAGAATCGCTTTTTTATTGGTGTTATCGTTCAAAAGCTGAACGAAATCATTCAAAGAAACGTCAGAGCCGATGATGAGGTCGGAGGCAGTTGCGTCATCATCATAAACGACCATGCGGTTATCTGCAGAGGTAAGCCAGTTTCTCAAAACAGAGAAGTTGGAACCGGTACCGGAGTTATTTCCGACAGACCACATAATAACGGAAGCACTGTTCTTATCCCGGGAAACTACGCTCAGCAGACGATCGAGACAGGTGTTTTGCCAAACGCTCTGATTTCCGGGAATGGAGGCTTCATCTTTGTCGCTGTAGGGGTTGGAGTTCAAACTCATATCGTCGATCACGTAAAGACCGAATTCGTCGCAAAGTGAAATAAATTCTTCACTGAGAGGACGTCCGGGAGAACGAACGGCGTTAATATTGAGTTCCTTCATCAGCTTAATATCGGAAATCATTTCCTCGCGTGAAACAGCCATACCGGAAACGGCACTGTTTTCATTGTAAAGGATTCCACGGAGAATAACGGATTCTCCGTTCAGGACGAAGGTTTGACGTCCATCATCGCCCACGATGACCCCGACGGTTTTGAAGCCAATGCGCTTGCTGACCGTATCTAAAACTTTACTTCCGTCCTTCAATTCGAGAATGGCGGTATACAGATTGGGGGTTTCCGCCGTCCAAAGAGCAGGACTGGAAACGGTAACACGGGACCCGACTTCCCCGAGATATGCGTTTGCCGTAGTTGCAGGCTTTTCCGAGAAGTTTGCAGTAGAACCGATCTTAGTAGGCTGCAGGACACAATTACCGGACGCATCGTAGATCGAAAGCTCAACTGTCAAATTCTTTCCGGGTTTTTCATAAGAAGCAAGGTCTACGGTGACATTCATCAGCGCGTCTTTCCCGCTCATCTGCATGTCGTAGGTGAAGTCTCGAATCTGAGTCTCCGGTGCCGCATAAAGATACACGTCCCGGTAAATTCCGCCGAATTTAACGGAATCGTTTGCTTCCAGATAAGAACCGTCGCAATACTTGTAGACTTCAAACACCACCAAGTTCTCTTCACCAATTCTGACAGCCTCGGTAATGTTAAAGGTTTTCCCGGTATAACTGTCCTCTGCGTAACCGACCATAGCACCGTTCACGTAGACGTAAACACAGGAAGCAACGCCTTCAAACGTGACGTAAACCTGTCTTCCGGACCAATCGGAGGGAACTTCCACCAGATTGCGGTAGATCCCAACGGGATTGTAAGATGCGGAAACATTGGGCGCAACCAAATCATTGCCCCAAGGATAGGTATTATAAGTATAAGAGGGGTTGTCGTACCCTTCCAATTCCCAGTTTGCAGGAATCGAAATTTTCCCCCAGGTAATTTCTTGATTCTTGTTCTTACGTACAGGGGCGTAATCAGAAACGGAATAAACGTATTTTTCCGATTCAAACCCTTCCGGCATAAGGGAAGGATTCAACGCCATGGTAAAATCCCATTCCCCGTTCAGGGACTTGTAGTAGGGAGACGCGGAATAATCTCCACCAAGGGCTTGTTCGACTGATTCATAGGGAATCAGAGTGGTCGAATAGGGCTCCTTGTTTCGGGAGACCGTTTCCGGACTTCCAAACGCTTCACTTCCTTTGATCAACCCCTTTGTGCTGCTGCAAGCGGTAAAAACTCCCACCGTCAGAGCCAGAACGAGGATCAGCAAAAGTGCCTTTGAAATGTGTTTCATGAATGTAACCTCCACGTTTCTGTTGATAACATTTCTTTTCTGCACAACAATATGAGACGCAATGTAGCGAAGGCTTGTGCTGTTAAAGATTATATAATATACTTGTGGCATTTTAATGTCATTTCCTGTGTTATTGTCGTAAAATTCGTGACTTTTTTGTGAACACGGGGAGTTTTATTTTCGAAGGATCAAAGAGCAAATTTTTTCGCACATCTTTGTGAATTTTTTGAAAAATACCGAATGATTCACGGAAAATACATGTTTTTGGCATTGACAGAAGGGGTCTTTTATACTATAATATTTCCATACTGATACAGAAAAGGAAGTCAATTTGATATGGCTGAGAAAAATGTAAAAGAGATTACTTCCATGGATGTCGATTTTACCCAGTGGTACACCGACATTTGCTTGAAAGCAGAATTAGTGGATTACTCCAGCGTCAAGGGGTGCATGATCATTCGCCCTTACGGGTACGCCATCTGGGAAAATATCCAGAAAAACATGGACGCAATGTTCAAAGCAACGGGACACGAGAACGTGTATATGCCGATGTTTATTCCAGAATCCCTGCTCCAAAAGGAGAAAGATCACGTAGAAGGATTTGCCCCGGAGGTCGCGTTAGTAACCAAGGGAGGCAGCGAACCTTTGACGGAGCCTTTGGTAGTTCGTCCTACGTCGGAAACGTTATTCTGCGAACATTTCTCCCACATCGTTCAATCGTGGCGGGATCTTCCGAAACTTTATAACCAGTGGTGTTCTGTCGTACGATGGGAAAAAACCACCCGTCCTTTCCTTCGTTCCCGGGAATTTTTGTGGCAGGAAGGACACACCGTTCACGCAACGGCAGAAGAAGCCCAAGAAGAAACCATTCGTATGCTGAACGTTTACACGGATTTCTGCAAAAATTATCTGGCGATGCCGGTCATTCAAGGGCGAAAGACCGAAAGCGACAAGTTTGCCGGTGCGGAAGCTACCTACGCAATCGAAGCGTTGATGCACGACGGGGTTGCCCTGCAGGCAGGAACGTCCCATTATTTCGGAGACGGATTCCCCAAAGCGTTCAACATTCAATATACCGACAAAAATAACAAACTTCAATATTGCTACGAGACGTCCTGGGGTGTTACCACTCGTTTAATCGGAGCATTCATCATGGTTCACGGCGACGATAACGGCTTGGTCATTCCGCCCCGGATCGCACCGACGCAAGTGGTCGTTATTCCGGTTGCAATGCACAAGTCTGGAGTTTTGGATAAAGCCGCTGAAATCAAGGAAAAATTGGCAGCCGCAGGTCTTCGGGTCAAAATGGACGATTCGGAACAATCCCCCGGTTGGAAGTTCGCGGAATACGAAATGAAAGGCGTTCCAATCCGCCTGGAGATCGGGCCCAGAGATATTGAAAACAACGTTTGCGTCATCGCCCGCAGAGATACAGGAGAAAAGCAGACTGTGTCTTTGGACGAAATCGCCTCTTTCCTGCCCCAGCTCTTGGATACGATTCATGACGATATGTATAACAAAGCGCTGAAACACAGAGACGAAAAGACCTACGTTGCCCGCAACAAAGAAGAACTGAAAGAAATCACCGAAAATCATCAGGGATTCATCAAAACCATGTGGTGCGGCGATCCGGAATGTGAAGACGCGGTTCGGGAAGAATTCGGCGTTCGCAGCCGCTGTATCCCCTTTGACCAAGAACAGTTGAGCGACAAATGCGTTTGTTGCGGAAAACCTGCCAAATATATGCTCTATTGGGGGAAGCAATATTGATCATTAGGTGAAATCGTTATGCTGAAAGACTTTACCAAAGAAACCTTTGACATCATTATTCAAGCCGGACAGTCCAATGCGGAAGGCTACGGTTGC
>JAZNDV010000194.1:0-8002 GCA_045588285.1 Eubacteriales bacterium | reverse complement strand
TTTGAAGAGAATAGTCGGTGTCTATGACGAAGAGGTTCCACCCGTTCCCATTCCGAACACGGTAGTTAAGCTCTTAGGTGCTGAAAATACTTGGCTGGAGACGGCCCGGGAAAATAGGGCGATGCCGACATTCTCTTTTTTATATCCAAAATTAAGAGACGACTATTCGGTCGTCTCTTAGTTTTGTGCATCTTTTGTTCTTTACGAAATCGAATCAATATTCAAACTATATCCCATAACTTCCCCAATAGAGATTACTTTACCTTTGATGGTTACTTGATCTCCAACCGATTTTTCAAGGATAAAGTTTTTTTGATCACTACTTTTAATATAGCACATTATCGTATCAAAATTCCATTCATCGGCATACGTAGGTTCAACCGAAATATAGGAACCGTCGCTATCAATATTACTGATTTTGCCGGTAAATTCAATATATGCATTTTGATATTTCGATTCTGCGCGCAACGCATTGTCTTTCAGTTCGTCTATGATGGTTTGAAGATCCACCTTTTGATATTCTTTTTTCGAGGAGTTGTTTTTATTTCCAGTCGAATCGTTGTTGCTTGTTCCAATATTATCGTTTGGAGTACTAGGAGTACTTGGTTCGCTTGATGTAGAACCTACGATTCCAATTATTACGACGGCAATAATAACCCAAAACCACCATCTCTTAAAAATACTTTTTTTCTTTTTTGTTTTTACTTCATTTTCCATGGCTAAGTTTCCTTTCTATGTTGAGTTTTTTGAAAAGAGTAGACCACACCTGTTGCTTTTTTCTTTTTCCTCCTTTCGTTTTTTTGCAATAAAAAAGTGCGGCCTCAATGAGGTCGCACTAAAAAGTGTACGTCCCTCATTGTTGCTGCACAATTACTGTTCCATTTATGGGATAGTAAAAAGAGAGAAAACACTTTTTAACAGTATTTTCCCATAAATGGACATGGATATGTAATTGTACAGCGAATACATTATATCATAAAACTGAGAATCTGTCAATATCTGTCGAAGCGTGTCTGTTGCAAATAATTTTCCCGCCGGAGAAGCCCGGCGGAGTTGCTTTTTCTTTTGGTTCTTTTCTTTTTCTTCGGAAAAAGAAAAGAGCGCCCCTTTTTTCTTCTTCGTTTTGCGAAAATTCTGCTTGACAGTGCGTGCTGGGTGTGGTATAATAGGGGTACGAATTTAAGTGTGGAGGAAACGATTATGGCGAACGTATGTGTAATTACCGGTGGCGGCAGCGGAATGGGACTTGAGGCGGCGAAATTTATGTCGAAGGACAAAATTATCGTCTTGTCGGGCAGAACGCTGAAAAAGTTGGAAAAAGCGGTGGACGAGCTGAAGGAATTGGGCTTTACTGCTTATGCGAAGACCTGCGATACGTCCGATCGGGAAAGCGTCAAGGAATTGGTTCGTTTTTCTGCAGAATTGGGCGAGATCAAGAACGTAATCAATTCTGCGGGCCTGTCTCCCTCAATGTCCGATGGGGAAACGATTTTGAAGGTCAACGCTCTGGGAACGGTTTACGTCAATCAGGAATTCTCCAAGGTGATGAATCCGGGGAGCGTAATCGTAGACGTTTCTTCCAATTCTGCTTACGTCCTGCCTTCCTTTTTGATCAACAAAAAGATTTATCGCTTGGCGGAGACCGATGAAGGGGCTTTTGTGTCCAAATTGTTAAAAAAGAGCAATCTTGCGAAGGGCGATTATCAAAAAGCCGGATTCGCTTACTCCCTTTCCAAGAATTTCGTGGTGTGGTATGCTCAGAAGTGTGCTTTTGAGTACGGTCCGAAAGGAATCCGCGTCGTTTCTCTCAGTCCCGGTTTGATCGCAACCGATATGGGAAATCTGGAAGCAAAAGACGGAGGCTTCCTGATCGGCATGTCTGCGGAAGGGCGTATGGGAACCCCTGCGGAATTGGGCTTTGCTTTGGCGACGGTTGCAGACGAACGCAACGGCTACCTTGCCGGGGTTGACGTGTTGTGCGACGGCGGAAGCACTTCGGGCATGAAAGAATTCAAAAAGAAGAAATAACGCCTTGCTTCTAAACGAAACGTGAATTTTACGTTTTTAATGAGAAGGGGCGCCTCGTTCTTTTGCCGGACGCCGCTTTGAAAGATGCGTGCGGAACTTCCCATAGATGAAAGAAACAAGACAGAAAACGTGTATCGTTCTCTGTCTTGTTTTTTAATAAAAAAATGGATTGGCATAAATATTCCGGGAGGGCATTTCGTATACTGGTAGTAATGGAGGTACGAGAAATGGGAAACAAGATGAAACGGTGGTTTTGGGGATTTTTGTTCGTCGGGGTGCTGGGGACGTTGTTTCACTTTGCCTACGATTTTTTTGGCCGAACGGTAATTGCCGGGTTGTTTTTTTCGGTGAATGAAAGTATTTGGGAGCATTTGAAGCTGTTGTATTTTTCCGTGGCACTTTGGTGGATCGTGGAAGGGTTTTTAGGGGGAAAAGAGCCTCGGTTTTTTGCGTCCCGGGTGTGGGCGTTGAGTTTGGCGATGTTGTTTATTCCCGTGGCTCATTATACCTATAGCGGGGTCATCGGGCAACGGTATTCCTGGGTGGACGTGGGGATTTATTTTGCGGCGGCGGCGTTGTATTTTTGGTTGCAACGGCGGTTTTCCTCTCAAAAAAGACCGGAGACAGAGGGGGAAAACATCTTGTCCGCGGTGGTGTTTTTGATCTGGCTGTTTTCCTTTTTTGCTTTTACCTTTTTCCCCCCGGCTTTGGGAATATTCCAGGAACCGTGAGGGGCGCGGTCCGGCTGCCGCTTGCGGCAGCCTGCCATCGGCGGAGCCGATGGTGCCCTGCCGGAAGGCAGGGCACCGCGCCGGAGATGCGCAATAAAAAAATGCTTCCCCGAAATCCGAGGAAGCATTGGTCTTTTACAGATATTTTGCGGCAAAGGAAGCGTACTGTTCTTTGAATTCCGGACTTTCGGTCTTCATGACCCGAATGGATTCGTGGAGATTGAGATTGTTCGCTGCGGCGTCGATGACACATCCTGCGATGTTGGAACAGTGGTCTGACGCCCGTTCCAAATTGGTCAGAATATCAGACCAAACAAAGCCCGTTTCAAACCCGCAATCCCCTTGCTGTAAGCGCCCGATGTGATTGTTTCGCAAATTGTTTTTCAGCTTGTCGATGATCTGCTCCAAAGGTTCCACACAGGTTGCTGCAGACATATCGTTGTTGACGAAGGCAAGGAAGGAGAAATCCAGAATCTCATTCATGGCGTTGGATATGTTGGTAAGTTCTGCCTCGGCAGGTTCGGAGAATTTGAGGTTTTTTGCCTTCATTTCTTCTGCAGAATCTACCAAATTGACCGCATGGTCGCTCAACCGTTCCAAATCTCCAATGATCTTCAGAAGCTTTGCGGCTTCCGCTCCGTCCCGGTCGCTGATTTTGTTGGAACTCAATTTAATCAAGTAGGTGCCGAGAATGTCTTCGTAATGGTCCGTCTTCTCCTCTGCTTCCCGAATGGACTCTGCCTTTTTGGGGGAGTATTCGGACAGACAAGCAACGCCGTCTTTCAGTGACTGAATGGCAATTCTCGCCATTTCGTAAGCAATTTTGTGGCATTGCGTCAATGCCGCTGCAGGGGTTGCCAAAAGCCGTTCGTCCAATTCCGTTACGGTATCGGGCGTTTTGGATTCGGGAACTAATTGATACGCTAATTTTTCCAACAAGGAAGACATGGGAAGGAGTAACAACGTGCAGAGAATATTAAACGCCGAGTGTGCTACCGCGATTCCCGAAAGCGATGCGGATTGATCAAACAGTGCCGGGTGGAATATGGCGTTGACGATGCTGAAAATCGCTAACCATACGACCGTTCCGATGACGTTAAAGGACAGGTGTACCAACGCCGCCCTCTTTGCGTTGCGGTTCGTTCCAAAGGACGAAAGAATTGCGGTGATGCAGGTCCCGATGTTCTGTCCCATGATGATGGGAATCGCGGCACCGTAAGAAACTTGTCCCGTAATTGCCAAGGCTTGAAGAATTCCCACCGAGGCGGAACTGGATTGCATGACGGCAGTTAGGACCGTACCTGCCAAAACGCCCAGAATGGGATTCTTAAACAGTAAAAACAGTTCCTGAAACGCGGGGACGTCCGCCAGTCCCGAAACGGCATCGGTCATGGTCTCCATTCCGAGCATCAACACGGCGAATCCCAAAAGAATGGTGCCCGTGTCTTTCTTTTTATCCTGTTTGCAGAACATATAAAGCACGATGCCGATCAGTGCCAAAACGGGAGTGAAGGACGAAGGCTTCAACAACTTGACAAATACGTTGTCCCCCTCAATTCCCCCAAGGCTTAAGATCCAGGCGGTGACGGTGGTTCCGACATTTGCCCCCATGATGACGTTGATCGCTTGTTTTAACGTCATTAATCCCGAGTTGACAAATCCGACTACCATGACCGTCGTTGCCGAAGAACTTTGAATGACTGCCGTGACACCCATGCCGGTGAACAGACCTGCGGCCTTGTTCGTTGTCAGTTTCCCCAAAAGCGATTGGAGTTTTCCGCCTGCACGGCGTTCCAGCGCCATGCCCATCAGATTCATGCCGAACAAAAATAAACACAAACCGCCGATAAGCGTTAATATGTCAAAAATGTCCATAATTTTTCCTTTCCAAAGGTTGATGCAAATGGATTCGGCATTATTGTATCATATTTTTTTTCATCTGTCTACAGCAATAACGACATTTTTCGAAAAAGTTTACAATCGGAACGGTTATTTTTTGAAGACAAGTTCCGTCCCCGACGGGACGGCAAAGGCAAAGCCGTAATATCCGTTTTTATCCACGTAAACGTGGTATTCAGGGGTGAAAAGGGTTCCGTTTGCGGTGATCTTGGGGAACGTGTAGCGGTCAAATCCCTCGATCTTCATGACCACCGTATCTTCCAATCCGATGGCGGTAACGGTTTTTGTATTCTTGTTTTCGGTTTGGATCAAACGGAGATTTCCATTGTTTCGCAAGGTTTTCAAGGTGTTTTCGCTGACCGGCGCTTCTTCCAGGAGAATGACCTGCGCCGTCAGGGTGTCTCCTTTGGAGAAATCTGCTTCCGATTGATCAAAGGCAAGGTACAGCCTGTTGGGTTTTCCGTCGATCTCTTGATACCGTAAACATAGATGGGCGGTGGTTAAAACGCCCCCGGACGTTCTTTGTCCTTTGGTGATCAGCCAGCCGGAGGATTCCTCTTCGGAAGAAAGCCCCACGTAAGGCATAGAGCCGAGATAGGAAATCTCTTCCCTTCCGGCAGGGACGGTAACGGTCTGATTTTCTGCGTTGAGATAGAAATATTCGTCAAATTCTTCGGGCAAATGAAAGGCAAACAAAGGGAAAGTTTCCTGTAGATCTTCCACTTTCGTCCGGGCAAGAAACCGGTATTCGATATCGTAGACCGCTGCTTTTCCGCCAATTCGCCGGGTGGAGGTCAGCGATACGGAGTAACTTCCGTCGTCGGAGGCGTAGACGGCGGTGTTTTGGTGGTAAAGACCGTTAAACTCCGTGACGGTTTCGGATTGTTTCAAAAGTCCCAGATCCGTAAAGAAAGAGGAAGATTGTTTCCGCTCCGCCGCAGGTTCGGGGGTCAGTTGCACCGTCAACGCTTTCCCGTCGGCGCAGAGGGGAAAGACGGTTCCTGCTGCGATGGGAAGCCGGTTTCCTTTTTTATCTTGAACGCTCCATGCGGTGTTTTCCGCCGGAGGGAGCCGGAAGTAAAGAGCTCGATTGCTTTTTTTCACCGATAAGGATACCCTTTCTTCGGTACGTTTCAGCCGATACGAGCCGGTTTTTGGGTCGTATCCTTCCAATTCCGCTCCGGAAAAGGTGAAGTCTTCCGGCGTGAGGGGGGTGCGTTCTTCCTTTGCAGCCTGCTCCAATTCTTCCGTATCCTGCGTATAATTCAGATAAATGCGCAACGCGGCGGAGGGGTTTTCTCCGGACAGATTCCAATCGAGGATCAGGCGGATCTCGCCATCGGCTTTTTCCACCCGCAGCGTCCCGTCTGCCATGGGTCGTACGAAGCCCAAAAGAGAACCGTCGATGAGTTTCAGTGCCACGGCGTTTTTCGTCTCAACCATTTCTTTGCACTTGGCGGCGTTGACCGAGATGACGGTGGAAATTTCCGTGTAATCCGTGGGAGAAACGGCCGCAGATTGGGCGAAATAGATGCGGTCGGGGTAGACCGTCCATTGGGTTTGCGCAATTCCTTCTACCAAGGAGTCTTTTGCCGTGAGAATGGCGATGCGGGAAAGTTCCAGCGTCCCCGTTTCTCCTTCCGGAAGACGGAACAGCAAGGTCTGCAATTTTCCGTTCCAAAGTTCGTTTTTTATTTCTGCGGTAAGCGTGACAAATCCGGTTTCTCCGGCGTTGGACAGATTCAACGTACCTAACAGCGTATCATCCGTCAATGCGGCTGTATCGGTGGAAAAATAGCATTTTAATCCCGAAAGGCCGTCTGCTTTCAGGGTAACGGAGAGGTAATAGCGGTCTGCTGTTCCTAGATCAAGATTCAGATTCCGCGCCCCGAATTGAGAGCGGTTTTTTCCTTTTGACGTGAGGATTAGCCCTTTTTCACTCTCCGTTACGGTAACGTCATGCTTCAGATCGGAAAAATCCGATTGGTTTTTTTCATCGGTTAGGTCAAATTCTTTTAATACCGTGGAATTTTCCGTGCCGGCAGGGAAACGCAGGGCAGCGCCGTCTTTTTGAAGGCTGACGCTGTAGTGCTCTTGGCGAACCTCGATACTTCCGCCGGAAACTTGTCCCTCTTTGCCGTCCGGAGCGGTCAGGGTGGTGACGAAGGTGTTCTGCAAAAGGATTTCCCCGGTCTGCAGAGAGGTCAGCGCCTTGAGTCCTTCGGTCTTCGTGCCGAATTCTAATTGTGCGGTTCGATTGCTTACGGAATGATTTTCGTGGGATTCGGTCAGTTTCACGTCCCCCAAAGCGCCGTTGGCATAGGAAATCGTTTCGGAATATTCGGTTTTTTTGCCTTTGAGAAGCCCGTTTTCTTGAAACGTCCCGCAGGCACAAAGGGAGAGGGCAAGGGAGAGAAGAACCCCCGCCGCCATAAAACGTCGTCTCATATCGGATCCTTTCGGTCAAATGGTGTGTTCCATATTATTATAATACAAAACTCAAGATCTGTCAATCGCCAAAGGAAGGCAATTCCGGGGCTTGTTTTTGAAATAATAAATGAACTTTTTGTAAACAATGGAAAAATTGAAAAGTTTCACTTGCAATTCCTTATTTTTTATGGTATAATAACTGTTGCTTGATTCGGACGGTCCTCTGCCCTCAGCATGAACGTCTTACTTATCTTGACATTAAATCAGGAGGTACTGAGAGATGAACAACGTTATTCTTGACAACTTCACCAAAGATCAGCTGCGGGAAGAACCTTTCAAGTTTGAAATCGGTTCCACCGTCCGCGTCCACGTGAAGATCAAAGAAGGCTCCAGAGAGCGTATCCAGGTTTTCGAAGGCACCGTGATCGCGAAGAAGCACGGCGGCGTTTCTGAAACCGTTACCGTTCGCCGGGTTTCCTACGGCGTCGGCGTGGAGAGAACTTTCCCCGTCAACTCCCCCAACCTTGCTAAGGTTGAAGTGGTTCGCCGCGGTAAAGTTCGTCGTGCGAAGCTTTACTATCTGCGCAACAGAACCGGTAAAGCCGCTAAGGTTAAGGAACTTCTGTAAGTTTCTTCCTTTTTCATCGAACAGGAGAGAAGCAGTTCGTAGGAAATCCACGTTTTCTATGAACTGTTTTTTCTTATATGAGAATTGTTTTAAGAAAGGACGGCAGAGCTATGACTGAGGAGAATAAGTTTCTTTCCCCCGACCCGGAAGAAGGTTCCGGATCGGCGCCCGAAGTTGATTCGGAAACGGGCGCAGAATCTTTTCCCGAGGGAGTTGCAGATCAAGAAGGCCAGATTGCTCTTTGGGAAGATGAGGCTCCTGTATCGAACGAGTCTTCCCCTTTGCA
>JAZNDV010000193.1:0-4006 GCA_045588285.1 Eubacteriales bacterium | reverse complement strand
CCCCAGAGACCCGTTTACGGGTAGCAGGTAACCCCATGCGTGACTGGCAGGTCAACCAAAAGGCGCACTTGTGCGCAGCCTGTATTATTAGGGCTATGCCCGAAACTGAAATACCCCCCGCTATGCGGGGGGATCATTATTTTCGCATATTTCGTTTCTCTTGGTACAAAATATAACAATCAAAAAGGAGAAAGAAGATATGCGGAAAATGAACGGTCTGTGGGTTGGGCTTGGGTTGGTTGCGGGGACGGCGGCGTTGGGGTGCGCTTATTTGGGGGCGTCTCAGCTGGCGATGAATATGATTTTGGGGCGGAAAAATCCAAAACACATGGAACAGGGGGCGCGGCTGGTTTCCGGGTCGGACATGTTTACCGAATATGCGGAAGAGATCGCCGCCGCTTCTACCCAATTGGAGCAATATCCGGGATTTGAGGAAGTGTCCATCGTCAGCCGCGACGGGGTGCGGTTGGCGGGGCATTGGCACCCCCATTCCGACCCGAAGCGCGTGATCGTTGCCATGCACGGCTGGCGTTCCAGTTGGTCGAGGGATTTCGGATTTATCGCTGATTTTTGGTTTGAAAACCGGTGCAGCGTGTTGTTTGCAGAACAGCGGGGGCAGAACAACAGCGGCGGAGAATATATGGGATTCGGAATGTTGGAGCGTCACGACTGCGTGGATTGGGTCAACTGGGTCAAGGAAAAGACCGGGGGAAAAGACCCCATCTATCTCAGCGGAATCTCCATGGGCGCCGCCTCGGTGTTGATGGCGGCGGGGCTGGATCTGCCGGAAAACGTCCGCGGGATCATGGCGGATTGCGGGTTCACCTCTCCCCACGCCATCTGGAAGCACGTGACCGAAAAAAATCTTCATTTGCCTTACTTGGTTCAGGGGATCTACGCCAACGAATGGTGCCGCCGCCGGTTGCAGATCGGCTCAAAAGAATGTTCCACCGCAGACGCCTTGCGGCGTGCTTCCGTCCCGGTGCTGCTGATCCACGGCACCGACGATAAATTCGTTCCGGTGGAGATGACTTATGAAAATTACAAAGCCTGCGCTTCCCCCAAACGGCTCTTCATCGTCCCCGGTGCGGAACACGGTATGAGTTACCACATCGACCGCCCCGGCTATCAGAAAGCCGTGCTGGATTTTTGGGAAGAGTTTGACTGACGAGGGGTGGTCTTTTCCCTTTTTTCTCGTGAAAAAAGAAAGAAGCAAAGAAAAAAGCGTAATTTCGGCGGAATACTTCCGCCGACGTTTGCTTTTCTTTTCTGCGGAAAAGAAAAAAACATAATCCCCGTCCGATTGGATATACTAACGGCAAATGAAATTTGCGGAGGAATTGAAATGAAGAAAAAAATTTCCCTTTTCGTTCTGGTCTTTGCTCTTTGCGTTTCCCTCTTTTCCGGGTGTGCCATGAGGCGGGGCGGAGCGGACGTTCACGTTTTTTATTACACCTACAGCGACACCTATATTTCCACCGTCCGGTCGGCGTTGGACAAACGTCTCAACGAGGCGGGGGTGTCCTATCAGGATTACGATGCCAACAACAGTCAGACTACTCAGACCGAGCAGATTCAGACTGCCGTGACCAAGGGCGCAAAATTATTGGTCGTCAACATCGTTACCACCGGCTCTGACGATGCGGCGGCGGGAATCATATCCCTTGCCCGTTCTGCCGCAATTCCCGTGATCTTTTTCAACCGGGAAGTTTCCGACGAGATCGTCAACAGTTATGAAAACTGCATTTATATCGGGACCGACGCCGTCGAGTCGGGGGAATTGCAGGGGGATATGATCGGGGACTATTTGCTGAAAAATTATGAGAAGACCGATCTGAACGGAGACGGAAAGATCTCTTACGTCATGTTCATGGGGGAAAAGGGCAATAACGAAGCCATTTACCGCACCCGGTATTCGGTTCAGAACGCCAACAAAAAACTCACCGATGCCGGAAAGCCGGAATTGGTCTTCTACGATGCCTCCAACAGCGATAAATTTCTGTTGGATAAGGACGGAAAATGGTCTGCCCAAGCGGCAAACGAGTATATGACCACCGCTTTGACCACCTACAATTCCGCCAACAAAAACATGATCGAACTGGTCATCTGCAACAACGATAACATGGCGGAAGGCGCGATCACCGCCCTGCAGACTGCCGGATTCAATACCGGGGCAGAAGGAAGCACCGCCATTCCGGTCTTCGGGGTGGACGCCATTGACGCGGCAAAAGCTCTGATCCGGGCAGGAAAAATGGCGGGCACCATCATTCAAGACGGAGCAGAAATGGCGGAATGTCTGGAGATTGCCATTGAAAACGTTTTGGATCAGAAACCCCTCTTGGACGGTATGGGAGATTACACCGTAGACGATACGGTGGCGAAAGTCCGGATCCCTTACGGAATTTATACGGGAGAGGAATAATGGCAGAGACGCTTCTCACCATGACCGGGATCTGCAAATCCTTCCCTGGGGTCAAGGCGTTAGATTCTGCAAATTTTACCTTGAAGTCCGGCTCCGTCCACGCTTTGATGGGGGAAAACGGGGCGGGAAAATCCACGCTGATGAAGTGTCTGTTCGGCATCTACGCTAAAGATTCGGGGGAAATCCGTCTCCGGGGGAAGCCGGTGGAATTCAAAAATTCCAAAGAGGCGCTGGAGCAAGGGGTCGCCATGGTTCATCAGGAGTTGAATCAGGCGTTGAAGCGCACCGTCGCGGACAATTTGTGGCTGGGGCGGTACCCTACCCGGTTCGGCGTGGTCAACGAGGGGAAAATGCTGAAAGATACCAAGGAATTGTTTGAATCTTTGGGGCTTTCGGTCGACCCGAAGGCGGTCATGGAACGGCTTCCCGTCTCTCGGCGGCAGATGGCGGAAATTGCAAAGGCCGTCAGTTACGATGCGAAGGTCATCGTTTTTGATGAGCCGACTTCTTCCCTTACCGGTGAAGAGGCGGAGCAACTGTTCCGCATCATCGAAACCTTGAAAAATCAAGGGTGTGGGATCATTTATATTTCCCACAAGATGGAAGAAATTCTGCGGATCTGCGACGAAGTAACGGTTATGCGGGACGGAAAGACCGTCGCTACCCACCCGGCAAAAGAATTGACCATGGAAAAAATCATTCGCCTCATGGTGGGCAGGAATCTGACCCAGCGGTTTCCGCCCAAAACCAACGATCCGGGGGAAACGGTGCTTTCGGTGCGGGGGCTGACCGGATTATATTCCCAGCTCAAAGACGTTTCCTTTGATTTGAAAAAGGGCGAGATCCTTGGAATTGCCGGATTGGACGGTTCCGGACGGACGGAAGTTCTGGAAGCCTTGTTCGGGCTTTCTGCCCGTAAGCAGGGAGACTTTTTTCTGAACGGGAAAAAAATTTCAAACCGCACGCCCCGGCAGGCCATTGCCAACGGCTTTGTCCTTCTCACGGAAGAACGGCGGGCAACGGGGATCTTCTCCGTTCGGGATATTTTGGAAAATACCGTGATCTCAAACCTTTCCGCCTACCGTCGGTTAGGAGTTTTAAGCGGCAGCAAAATGAAACGGGACACCGATCGGATCATTCGCACCCTGCGGGTCAAGACCCCTTCCCATCGGACTGCCGTCGGCACCCTGTCCGGGGGGAATCAGCAGAAGGTGATTTTGGGGCGCTGGCTGTTGACCGAACCGAAGATCCTGCTCCTTGACGAACCTACCCGGGGCATTGACGTGGGAGCAAAATACGAGATCTATCAGCTGATTCTCGACCTTGCTTCCAAAGGGCGGTCGGTAATCGTCGTTTCCGGAGAAATGCCCGAACTTTTGGGGATTTGCGACCGGATCTTGGTTTTGTCTGCCGGGCGCGTCGCCGGAGAGGTGGACGGCAAGACCGCTACCCAGGAGCAGATCATGACCCTGGCGGCAAGGTTTGTATAAATGCAAAATAATATTTTCACTCTCCACTCTTCACGCTCCAGCGACTCGCTTCGCTCCCTGCATAAAGTCGGATCGTAGCCATGTCGTTCTGTGA
>JAZNDV010000192.1:0-16237 GCA_045588285.1 Eubacteriales bacterium | reverse complement strand
ATCTGTCTTCCGCTCCACAAGGCTTCCTCGTTGATTTCGATAACTTCCCGTTCTGCATTTCCGAAGAGCATCGCACCAATGCGGCCGTTTCCTAAGGGAAGCGCAGCCATCCAATCGTCGATAAAGCGATTGTAAAACAGTTTTGTAGACATCAAAGTTTCTCTCCATTCTTTTCTAATTTCAGTATACTGAATTTTTTTTGCCAAGGGTAATTTCCGGTTCTAATATGACAATTTGCGGATTTTGGTTTCCAAATTAACCTTTTATTAGTCATTATAGAGCAGCGGGGTGCTGATGATCCCTTGCTGTGCCAGGCGGTATTCATAGGTCCATTTGTCGCCCTCGGTCCGCCAGCAGGAATTTCCACGCCACGTAAGTTTTTCATCGGCGCAATGCACGTGGCCAAAGCAGTTTTGACGCGAGATAAAGGCCTCTACCGTTACTTCGTGTTCCCCCTTGGAAAGACACCCGAGATTTGCCAGATACGGCGGATATGCCACGGTATCTTTGCGCTCGCCGTCCACGGAAACTGCAAGAACTGCCGCACGGTAATGAGGGATCTTGATCCAAACGTTCCCGTCTTTGTCGCAATTAATGGGAATATGATACCGTACCGAACCGCCGTAGAACGGAAGCCCTTGTTTTCCGATATCGTCAAAGGCAAGGGTTTTGGGAAGCTCGGTGATCTTCTTGTTCTGACCGAGGACCGAAACGCCGAAATCACCCAGGATATAGCAACATTCCACATCGGTGCGTTCTCCAAAGGGCATCGTCAAGGTCAGCACGTTGGTTCCTTTGTGAATGGGCGGAAGAGCGGTCTTTCGGATCGCCGAGTCGGTATAATAGCCAAGATCACGGAAAGCAACCGTCTCTCCGTTAAAGGTGATCGTTATCACATCTCCGTCTTCCAGTGCAAGAACGGGGGCGGCAATATCGATATTGCTCTGAATTTCAAAGCGAAGGGAAAGGGTATGATCTGCCGGCTTTTTCTCCCACGCCCACGGTTGGAGCATATGAATATCGTCGGAAACGCCAAACTCCTTGCGGAGACGCTTGGTAATACGCAAAAGCTCTTCTTTGTCCTGCCACTCGCCGCCGTCTAAGGAAAACTGTGCTATGTCTAAAAGCAACACGTTTGGCTCGGTAAGAGAAAAGGGAACCTCCGGCGCTATCTTGCTTGCAGGAATCATTTTTGGTTCTTCCCGGACCGGTGTCTGCTTGCCCGCACCGTCTGCCAAAAAGATCAACGCGGAATCGTAATCGTACATCTGCAGCGGAATGACGGTCTTGCCGTCCTTATGCTCAAAGGGCATCGGTCGGATCTCTCCGCTTTGGGTGTCCCAAAGTTCGGGGGTATACTCCCCGCGTACCGTAACGGTCACCGCTTGCCGATTGGAAAGATCCTTATTGTACGGCTCTCCGCATTGTGCGATGAATAACCACATTCCGTTTGTATCCCGGCGAAGTTGGTGGATCTGTCTCGTGGTCAGAACCCCGTACCCATTCCGCATTTCTACGTCTCTCTGCTCTTCGAGAGCTTCCAGAACCGCGCTTCTATCAAAGGGAATATGAGTACTCTTTTCCCAGAGCAATTTGCCGCGGGAAGAAGGCGTTGCGTTTTCATATTGAGGAGCCTCGCCCATGAAGATCAGTTTTCCTCCAGCCGCCGCAAAGGCTTCAAGGCGCTCAAGGGTCTGGGATCGCAACGTTTCGCACGCGGGAACGACCACCGCCTCGTACGCCATTTCGCCTACGGTAAGGGGTGCACCTCCCTTTTCGCAAAAGTCGGGCAGGGTGGATTCACAGATAAAGTCGAAATCAATATTGCCCCGAACCAACCATTCGGCGATCTTAGCAAAGTTTTCTTCCAACCGATTGACGGTCGACGTGGTCTGGTCGTAGGGACCGTGGTGCAACCAAAAGCTTTCTACGGGGTGAATGACCCCGACGCGAACCACGGGCTTCCCCCGGGTGAGCGCCGTTGCAACGCGGGCAAAATGATCCTCCATGTAGCGGTATTCTTTATACCAGGAGGATTGATAAGAGATAGACGCGGGATAGTCGCGTTTTGCCTCGCCTTTCATGGACAGCCACGAAAGATGGGGAACGCGTACCGTCACGCCGAGCGCCGCCTGCCAGTCGCCGTGAAGCTTATGACCGCGGAAATCAAAATCCCAACCCGTCACGCCGTCAACTTCGCACAGCATTCCTTTCCGTCCCGCCTGATGAACCACCGATTGGCACTGCTTCGCGGTCGTAAACTCGATTCTATTGCAAAGCATATCAATTCCGGGGATATCAAAATAGGGGTAGGAGCGCATGGCTTCGCCGCCGCCGGTGGATTGCGAAAGAAGCTCCGGTTCCGCGAACAAATGACCCGTATACGCCAATCCGTGTTCCCGGCACCATTTACTGATGACTTTCGAATAGGCAGAGGAAAAGCGTTGCGACAGATGGTCAAAATAACGGTATTTCGTCACGGAGGGAAGACCGTCTGCACGCATCCAAAGAAGCTCGGGTAAATGATCGATCAAGGATTCTCCGTATTCCGCACGATAGGTCTCTTCCATATCGGCGGTATAGGGCATATTACTGTAAACCTTTCCTTTTCTGCCGTCCGCAAAATGAAGGGGGATTGCACGGTTGTAGGAAGGCTCGTCGGTAAAAATTGCGGGAATCGCCTTTCCGAATTCTTCGCCGACCTCCCGGGCGTAAACCTCGTGGGTAAATTCAATGAAGCGGCGGGTCACTTCGGGATTTAATGTATCTGGGTCTGCCTCTCCGTTTCGCCAATTGCGGGTCTGAACGTAATCATGGTACGCCGTCATCAGCGTATTTTCCGCGACCTCTCCTTCCGAAAGACGGCGGTAGCTTTCAAGGCGGCTGTCTTGATTCAAAATTACGTCAAAGCGGGCAATCATACGCGCCGTTTCAGAGGGTTTGTAACCGGGATCGAAGGTCAGTATCAGCATCTGTTGACGGTATTCGAGATGATCTTTCGTCACCTTTCCGCCCGCAAAGCCTGAGGAATAACGGTCCTCGTCGTAAAGCCACGACAACATTCCGATCTCCTTGCCGTGCTCGACACACGCCTTGACGTGCCCCATAAACTCCTCGTTCATATACGGCGTGACAAGTCCCGTTCGGACGTGCATATGATAGCCGCCAAACCCCATTTCCTTGAAGATGTTGATCTGGCGGAGCAGTTCCTCCCGCTCCAGTTTACAGTTCCATGCCCAAAAGGGGGTGGCTCGGTACTCTGCCGTAGGGGAGCGGAACAACTCTTTGTCCAATTCCGAACGATTGATATTGCTGTCGTATATCATAATATTACCCTTTCACAAAACTCTTGTCAAAGTTTTCTTTTATTTTAATATACATGATTTTCTTTCTTTTGTCAAGAACGATTTTCCGGTTTTAATATGACGATTCCCGGATTTAGTTTCCTAATTTGTTCTTAAGGGTTTCAAATACGTGATCTGCTGCGGCACGGCGGACGTTTTGCCGTCCCAAATCGCCGAACAGTTTCGTTTCTGTAAAGGTTTTGCCGTCGATAAAAAATCCGAAGCAGACGGTTCCTACCGGCTTTTCTTCCGTACCTCCGCCGGGACCTGCGATCCCGCTGACGGCAACCCCCACTTGGGCGTTATTTACCCGGGCAATGCCTTCCGCCATTTCTTTTGCCGTTTCTTCGCTGACGGCACCGTAAACCTTCAACGTTTCGGCAGATACGCCCAGAAGAGCTTGCTTTGCCTCGTTTGCGTAGGTGACGAAGGAGGCGTTCAGCACGTTTGAGGCGTTTTCCACGTCCACCAAACGGGAGCAGACCGCTCCTCCGGTACAGGATTCGGCAAAGGATACCGTCCAACCTCTTTGGATCAGTTGCTTGACGACGGATTGGGCGGTCTGAAAGCGTTGTGCATCGGTCATGAGATTCTCCTTAAAAACGAAAGGAGATACGAGCAAAGTATCTCCTTTCGGGAATTATTATTTTTTCTTGCTCGTTACTGCGTTGAGAATGGTGACGGTGAGAATGATCGTCAGCGTGACGATGAAAATTCCCAACATCCCTTTTCCCATGTAGGGCAGGGATTCCAGCAGTCCTTGAACGTCAAACTTCATACGATACTCTCCTTATTTACGCTAAGAATGAAAGAATCAAGCCGCCGGCAATGACCGACGCCACCTGACCGGAAACGTTGACTCCGATGGCGTGCATCAGAAGGAAGTTCTGATCGTCTTCCGCAAGACCCATCTTGTTGACCACACGGCCTGCCATGGGGAAGGCGGAGATCCCGGCGGCACCGATCATGGGATTGATCTTCTTTTTCAGGAAGAGGTTCATGATCTTGGCGATCATAATTCCGCCGAAGGTATCAAAGATAAAGGCAAACAATCCCAAGCCCATGATCAGCAGGGTTTCCAAACGCAAAAATTCGTCTGCTTTCATCTGGAAGGCAATGGTGATGCCCAAGAAGATGGTGATCAGGTTTGCAAGGACTTTTTGTGCCGTTTCGGACAGAGAATTCAAAACGCCGCATTCCCGGATCAGATTTCCGAACATCAAAAATCCGATGAGGGAGACGGCATCGGGGGCGACGAAGCCCACGATAATGGTGACCACGATGGGGAACAGGATCCGGGTGGTTTTGGAAACTTCCCGAGCGCCCGAATCGTCCATGCGGATCAGCCGTTCTTTTTTTGTGGTGCAGGTTTTGATGACCACCGGCTGAATGAGGGGAACCAACGCCATATAAGAATAGGCGGCAACCATGATGGCGGCAAGATAGCCGGAATCCAGCACTTGAGCTACGAAGATGGCGGTAGGACCGTCCGCCGCACCGATGATGGCGATGGAGGCGGCGGCGTTCAGATCGAAGCCGACGAGGGAAGCCAGGCACAGGGTGAAAAAGATCCCGAACTGTGCGGCAGCGCCGAACAACATGTATTTGGGATTGCGAAGCAAGGGCCCGAAATCGATCATTGCTCCGATACCGATAAACAGGATCAAAGGCATCAATTCGCCATTGTCGATTCCGATTTCAAACAACCGTTCCAAGGTGTGGAAGGCACCGTTTTGCGCTACGGCTTGTCCTTCGACCATTTCAATGCCGGGCAGATTTACGAGAATTGCGCCAAATCCCATGGGCAGCAGCAGGGTGGGTTCCATGCCTTTCTTGATGGCAAGATAGATTAGAACGCCGCCGATGATCCACATGACGATCTGCTTTACGATCAGCATGGGATCTGCCTGCATTTGCTCGATGATCGGCGCAAACAAATCCAAAATAATGTCCATTTTGCTTCTCCTTTTTCTTTCCGCTTCACAGTGGAGTCCGCGAAGGCGATACCTTTCTATAGTATATCACGGTCTTAAGGAAAATGCAAGGGAGTTCACACGAATGTTAAAAAATGCAATCACAGGAGAAAATCGAAAATCACCCCTCGAATCCCTCCCCGCGGAGAAGTCGTACCCTCATCAACAAAAAAACTCATTTGTGTATAATGCACGATTCTTGCAAAAGATCTTCATGCAACATTACGTATTGACATACGTTGTAAAACGCGGTATAATAAAAACAGAAAAACAAAAAGGAGAGAAGGATCATGAAATTCTGCTATTTGATCACACGCTCGGTGCGTTTATCGTTCCTGAGATTTTCTCTCTATCGGGATTGTGTCGAAGCAAGTAATTAAAGCACGCGGGCGGGAATCGTTCGTGTGCTTTTTTTCGCCGTAAGAAAAGATACGACAGATGATGCAGGAGACGGAGTAAACGACTATCACGTTGCAAAACTGACAAGTTCCGGTTGGTATCACAAACCCGGAAATACGGCTGTTCTGAAATTCAACAATAAAACAGCGTTCCTTGGACCAGCGAAGGCTATCGCGATGGTTCTTTTTACCGTGAAAGCATTACGTACGACAGTCAGCTCCGCTACCTATTGTACAAAATGTATCACAGCGCAACATTGTCAGAAGTATGGACGGAAGAACATTATCACTCCGGAACAAGACACTATTACCAATACGATAAAATCTGTAACGATTGCGGAGACGTAGAAAGTACCATATGGAAAAGTTTGCCCTGCACCGGGGAGTGTGTCACCCCGTGGGGCACGGAACTTGAATCCGAAATTTCGTAATGGAGGTTGTTTATGAAACGAATTTTATCTTTAGGAATTGTCTTTGTTCTGATTTTTGGTCTTGTATCTATGACGGGGTGTGAAAAAAAGAAGCTCTCCGAAATGGAGTTGGATCAATGCAAAAAACATCTTATCCGTTGCGGACTGGAGCTCCCGGAAGAATACGAGGACATCAATTTTATGGGCTATGTAGTTGAAATAGAACAATTTGGTTCAGTATATTCCCTGTCCTGGGAACCGTGGGAAAATTGCTTTAACGATTTCAAAAAGGCCGTAGAAAAATATTACGGAAAACCCATGCCGTTGGAACCGCTGCCGGGTATGTCCACAGAATCATCTGAAAGAACTTAATCGGAGAAAAACCGGAATGCGCACAGCATTCCGGTTTTAGTTTATCGATGAACCTCAAAAGATAAACAAAACTTTTTCGACAGCCTGATCCCGCTCCGGAGAGCGGGATTTTTGTCGTATCTCGGTTATCCTTCAAAAATGACGGCGGACACAGGGGGGAGGGTGAGGGCTTTTGCGAAGCGTTTTTTGGTAATCAGGTCGGTGCGCAAACCTTCCAATTCCACCGTTTTTTCTTTTTGTCCGCAGTTGACCGCCACCGTGACCGGCTGATGAACGCCGTCTTGCCGTCTGTATAGGACAAGCCCTTGTTCCGCAAAGAGAATTTTCAGATCTCCTTCTTTGAATACCGGGTGCTTTTTACGGATTTTGCCCAGGGTTGCAATCAGATTCCGGAGGGATTGGTCCTCTTTGCCCCAAGGGTAAAACTGACGGTTCAACGGGTCGTGTCCCCCTTCCATTCCTGCTTCGTCTCCGTAGTAGACTGAGGGGATCCCGGGGAGTGTGAACATCAAAATATCTGCCACGGCCAGCCTTTTTTTTGCTTCCGATAATTGCCGGCCGGTGAGTTTTAACGCCGCCTGCTCCGCCGGGTCTTTAGGGAGAGGAATTCCGCTTAACACCGTCAGAACCCGAGGAGTATCGTGGGTTCCGATGAGATTCATGGCGCAATGCAACCCGCAGGGGGGATAATTTTCCAGAATTCCCTGCAGACGTTCTGCAAATTCATCGCTGTCCCCGGTGAGAACAAAGGCGAGAATGGCGTCTTTCAAGACGTAATTCATCACGCTGTCCAACTGGCTGCCCAACAGATATTTCCGGCGAAGGCCGTAGGATTCTTTATTGGTGGCGTCTTCCCAGACTTCTCCGATAAAAAGAGCGTCGGGGTTTTCTTCCTTGATTGCCCTGCGGGACGCTTCCAGAAAATCGTCGGGGATCTCGTCTGCTACGTCAAACCGCCAGCCGTCTGCTCCGGCGCGCAACCAACGGCGTAAGATCCCGTCTTTTCCGGTGATATATTCCATGTAGTCCGGGTTGGATTCGTCTACCTCCGGGAGCAATTTGATGCCCCACCAGGCGGTGTAATCTTCCGGCCAATGCTTGAATTTGAACCAGGGATAGTAGGGAGACTGCTTGGATTGATACGCCCCTTGGTTCGGATAGGTTCCGTACTTGTTGAAATAAATACTGTCTTCTCCCGTGTGGCTGAATACTCCGTCCAGCATCACTTTTATGCCCCGGCTGTGGGCGGCGGCGCAGAGGGATCTGAAATCCTCTTCGTTTCCCAAGAAAGGGTCGATCTTTTCGTAATTTGCCGTATCGTAGCGGTGATTGGAGCGGGCTTCAAAAATGGGGTTCAGATATAAGGCGGTGATGCCTAAATCCTTGAGATAATCCAATTTTGCCTCAATTCCCTTGAGGTTCCCTCCGAAAAAGTCGGTGGTGTTCAGATCTCCGTTTTCTTCCCGTCTCCACGTGGGCAATTCTCCGGGGGTGCGCAAGGTTGCGTATTCTTTTCCTTCGGGGAGCGTTTGTTTTCCTGCCCGGGCAAAACGGTCGGGGAAGATCTGATAAAAGGTTCCCCCCGCCCAGCCTTTGGGAAGCGTTGCGGTTTTGTCGTAAACCGTCACTTGCCATGCCGCCGGGTTCTGCCGTCCGCAGACGGGATTGTTTTTTGCGTCTCTGCCGTAAACTTTTACCCCGTCTCTCGTTTCCAGGCGGAAGGTATACCAATACACCCCCGCCCTTTCGGGGGTGACGGTTGCCGTCCAGCGTTGGTACTGACGGATATTTTCGGCAAATTGAAAAGGAATTTCCGCTGCCGGTTCCCCGTCTCCGGAAAACCACAGGGTGACGTTTCTGGGGCAGTCTCCCCGGGGAATCAGGAGGGAAAAGGTCAAGTCCGTTCCGTGGGGGATCGCTCCTGCGGGGGATCGGAAGAAGGGGTCGCGGGAATCAAACACGACCCCGGTTTGACGGTCGGAAATCGGGGGAATCACTTGCTTTCCTCCAAGGGCTTGACGTTCCAGATGTTTTCTGCGTAGTCTTTGATGCTCCGGTCGGAGGAGAAAAATCCGGCTTTTGCGATGTTGACCAGCGATTTGCGGTTCCAATTCACCGCTTTGCTGGCGTATTCTTTTCCGATGAGGTGTTGAACCTGTCGGTAGGACTCAAAATCCGCCAAATTCATATAGGGGTCGGAGAACCGGCTGTCCATGGTCAGGCTGTCTGCCAGATCTCCGAAGGATTCTCCGCCGATTCCGCTTCGCATGGTGTCGATGATCCGGCGAATACGGGAATTGGAGTTGTAATAATCCACGGGCCGGTAGCCCCGGCGGTACAGATCCGCCACTTCTTCGGTGCGGAGTCCGAACAGGAAGATGTTTTCGTCGCCCACTTCCCGATGGATTTCCACGTTTGCTCCGTCCAGCGTTCCTACGGTCAGAGCGCCGTTGATCATCAGCTTCATGTTTCCCGTTCCGCTGGCTTCCGTTCCCGCCTGGGAGATCTGCTCGGAAACGTCGGCGGCAGGCATGAGATATTCTGCCATGGTGACCCGGTAATTCTCCGCGAAAATGACCCGGAGCTTTTGATTGACCGCGGGATCGTTGTTGATCATTTTTGCGATAGAGGAAATGAACATGATGATCCGCTTCGCCATATAGTAGCCGGAAGCGGCTTTCGCGGCGAATAAGAAGGTCTTGGGAGTAAATTCCATCTCCGGATTGTCTTTCAGATCCAGATAGAGCGACAAAATGTGCATGGCGTTGAGCAGTTGGCGTTTGTATTCGTGCAACCGCTTGACTTGAACGTCCAGCATCAGATCCGGGTCGGGGAGTACTTCGCACCCTTCCCGCTTGAGAAATTTGGCAAAGCGTTCTTTGTTTTCTTTTTTGATTTTCGCCAGCCGCTCCAATACCTGAGCGTCGTCCTTGTATTTGAGGAAATCGCTCATCTTGGAAGCGTCGTTGATAAATCCGTCTCCGATGCACTCTTTCAGCAGATTCGTCAGTCCCGGGTTGGATTGACAGAGCCAGCGCCGGTGGTCGATGCCGTTGGTGACGTTGGTGAATTTGCCGGGATAAACGTCGTTGAAATCCCGAAAGACCCGGTCCTTCAGGATCTGGGAGTGCAGGGAAGAAACTCCGTTGACCTTTCCGGAGCCGATGACCGACAGATTTGCCATGCGGACGGAAGCGTTGGCAAGAATTGCCATGCGGGAGATCTTATCCCAATCCCCGTTGGTTTTCCGGAACATTTCGTCGCAGAAGCGCCGGTTGATCTCTTTCACGATGGAATGGATTCGGGGTAAAATGGCTTGGAAGGTGGCTTCGCTCCAGGTTTCCAACGCCTCGGACATGACGGTATGGTTGGTGTAATTGATGGTTTTGCAAACGATATCCCAGGATTCGTCCCAGCCGTAACCGCATTCGTCGATGAAGATCCTCATCAGTTCGGGGATACAAAGGGACGGGTGGGTATCGTTGATGTGAATGACCGCCTTTTCGGGCAGAGTCTTCAGATTCCCGAATTTGGCAAGATGGGTCTTGACGATATTTTGCAAGGCGGCAGAGACCAGGAAGTATTGCTGGCGCAGCCGCAAGGATTTCCCCTGAAGATGATTATCGGGGGGATAAAGGATCTTGGAGATCATTTCGGCGTTGGTGTTTTCTTCTGCGGCGCGGATATAATCCCCTTGGGAGAATAAATTCATATCCACGGGATTTTTCGCCGAGGCTTTCCACAGCCGAAGCCGGCTGACCCCTTCCGTATCGTATCCGGGGATCATCAGATCGTAGGGAGTTGCCCGAATTACGTCGGCGTTATAATGATGCACGACCAATCTTCCGTTTTCCCAAGATTCTTCGATATGACCGCCCAAAGGAACGTCCACCGCCTCGTCCAGCCGGGGGGAGAGCCATACTTCCCCCATGGGCAGCCAGTTGTCGGTCAGTTCCATCTGCCAGCCGTCTACGATTTTTTGTTTGAACATGCCCAGCTCGTAGCAAATGCTGTGTCCTGTGGCAAGGTAATTGCGGGACGCCATGGATTCCATAAAGCACGCCGCCAACCGTCCCAGGCCGCCGTTTCCGAGTCCGGCATCGGGTTCCAATCGGTACAAATCGACGGGGCGGAGATTGTATTTTTTCAGCGCTTCGGCGAAAATGTCTTCTCCAAAGAGGGAAAATACACAGTTTTTCAGACTTCTGCCCAACAGAAATTCCATGCACATGTAGTACACTTGTTTTCCGTCTTTTTCTTCCACCTCTTTTTCAAAGGCGAGACGCTTACGGACTGCTTCGTCCCGGGCAACGGTAATGGCACACTTGTAGATCTGCTCCGGATCCGCTTCGTTCGGGTCGGTTCCGTAATAACGCAAGAGATTGTCGTTGATCCGCCGGTTCAGTTCCGCGGCGGTAATGGTCTTTTCTTTCATGAAATACCTGCTTTCATAGGATAGATTTATAGAAAGGGAAAAACAGGGATTTTCCCCTGACGTGCAACGGGATCCGGAACCAAGGTTCCTTCGCGTGTTTTTTTACCGGAAGCCGGGGATAACGCGTCTCCCCGGCTTCCGAAATCATGAGGAGGGGGATATTATCGAATCAGAGAACGGTACATTTCCATATACTGTTTTGCTGATGCGTCCCAAGAGAAATCGCATTTCAAAGCCCGAACCAGCAGGGTTCTCCAGGCTTTTTTGTCCTGATACAACGCTACGGCACGCTCGATGGCGGACAGCATTTCGTGGGCGTTGTAGTTGTCGAAGGTGAATCCGTTCCCGCCCAAAGAAGCGTCGAAGACCGAGTCTTTCAGCCCGCCGGTCCTTCGGACGATAGGCGCGGCTCCGTAGCGGCACGCCACCATTTGAACCAATCCGCAAGGCTCACTCTGAGAGGGCATGAGAATCATGTCGGCAGAGCCGTAAATGCGGGACGCTAAATGGCTGTTGAAGTCGATGGTCACCGACATTTTATCGGGATACTGCTCCCGGATATTGGTCAACGCGGCTTCGTATTCCGCATCGCCCGTTCCCAAAACGACGAATTGCAGAGGCAGGTGGAGAATGTCGTGAATGACCCGTAAGATCAGATCAAGCCCCTTGTGGGAGACTAGACGGGAGATGACCCCGATCATCGGAATGTCTTTGTTTGCAGGCAGTCCAAGGTCTTTTTGCAGGTCAAGTTTGTTTTTCACCTTTTGCGCCGGGGTTCGGGCAGAGAAGGGGTGAAGCAGGGCTTTGTCGGTCGTGGGGTCGTAGCGGACGGTGTCGATTCCGTTGAGGATTCCCGTCAGTTTCCCCCGGTTTCGGGACAAGATCCCTTCCAGACCGTGGGCGTAATAGGCGTAAAGGATCTCTTCTGCGTAGGTAGGGGAGACGGTGGAGACCTTGTCTGCCGTTTCCACAGCTCCTTTCATCAAATTCAGCGATCCGTTGAATTCCGCCAAATACGCCGCTTCGTCGGGAATGTTGAACAGATCCCCGTGGCGGTCGTAGTCAAAAATCCCCTGATATTGGATATTGTGGATCGTGAAGACGGTTTTTATCCCTTTGTATTCCGGCAATACGGCGTAGCGCGTCCGATACAGAATGGGAACCAGCGCCGTATGCCAATCGTGGGCGTGGAGAATATCGGGATAAAAGCCCACGTGAGGAAGAATCTCCAAGCAGGCGGTGGAGAAAAAGGCAAACCGCTCTCCGTCGTCAAATTCCCCGTAAAGATTGTTTCCCCGCTTGAAATAGTATTCGTTATCAATGAAATACCAAGTGACTCCTTCGCTTTTCCATTCAAAAATTCCGCAATACTGATTGCGCCAGCCTACGGGAATTTCGATACTGCGAAGGAAGTTCATTTTATTCCTCTGTTCTTCTGAAATCCTGCCGTAGAGAGGCAATACGACCCGTACGTCGTTTTCTTCGATTCTTGCAAGGGTTTTCGGCAGCGCTCCGATGACGTCTCCCAATCCGCCGGAAAGGGCGAAGGGGAAGGCTTCGGAGGCGGTAAATAAAATCTTGGCCATAGATACGTCCTTTTTATCCGGGAATCAGACCCGGCTTCCTTTCTCGATGACAATGGGGTAGGTGGGTGCGCCCGAAAGATTGCGGTTGGGGGATACATAACTGTTTTTGTCGATGATGGCACAGTCTACCATAGAGCCTTCCGCCACCGTGACCCCCTGCATCAGCAGAGAGTTTTTCACCACGGCGCCCTTCGCTACGTAAACGCCTCTGCCTAAAATGGAATTTTCCACCGTACCTTCGATCCGGCAGCCGTTCGCGATCAAGGAGTTGCCTGCCGTGGCTCCGGGGGCGTAATAGACGGGTGCTTCGTCGTGAATCTTTGTGTATATGGGACGTTCTCTGGGGAATAATTCTGCCCGCACGCCGGCGTCCAAAAGCGCCATGCCTGCCCGGTAATATCCGGAGACGGAGCGGATTTGTTCCACGAATCCGTCAAAGCCGTAGCCGAGGATTTTCCAATCTCCGCAACGTTGTGCCAAAACGTCCCGTTCTAGACTTCGTTTTCCGCTGGTCTGGGCGTCGTCGATGATGCGGACCAAAAGGTCTTTTTTCATCACCCAGATACCCAAGGAATTGTTGACCGTTCCTTCCGACGTTCTGGGGTCAACCAAACCGGCCTGCACTCTTCCGGAGCCGTCGATTTCGTACAGGACCCTGTCCTTTGCGTTCTTTTCTTTCAGCTCCACGTTGTGATAGACGCAGGTAACGTCCGCATCGTTTTCTTCGTGGAATTCCAGCACCTTTGCAAGATCGATGTTCAGGACGATATTACTGTCTGCCAAAACGGCGTATTCTTCCCTTGCACGTACGATATAGTTTAACGTAGTTTTCAGGGCTTCCAGCCTGCCCTGATAGAGCCCCGTCCCGGAGGTTGCGTAAGGCGGAAAGACAGTAAGTCCCCCGAATTTCCGGGATAAGTCCCATTCTTTGCCCGAGCCCAGATGATGTACCAAAGATTGATAATTGTTCCGGGCGATGACTCCGACAGAGGAAATGCCCGAGTTGACCATATTGGAAAGAATAAAATCGATCAGACGGTAGCGTCCCCCCATCGATACGGCTCCGAGGGTTCGGTTCCGGGTCAGTTGGGGCAAGGCATCGTCGTGAATATTCGCAAAAATAATACCGAAAGCATTAGCCATTGTTCGTACCTTCTTTCTTTGAATCTTCCCGGTCGATGATCTCTCCGGCGGGAACGGTTTCATTCTCCTGAACGGTACAGCCGGGGCCGACCACGGTGATGATCGGGGCGTTTTCTCCCGCAGGAGCACCGACGACGGCGTTTTTGCCGATCACCGCCCCTTCGCCGATGATGGCGTTATAGATCTTCGCTCCCGATTCGATCACGGCGTGTTGCATGATTACCGAGCCGGAAACTTCCGAATCTTCTTTCAGATCAACCTTGTAAGAGACTACGGAATCTTTTACCGTTCCGCAAATGCTCCCCCCTTCGGACACGATGGAATTTTGAATGGACGCCTTCGGCCCGGTATAATGGGGAGGAGATACGGGATTTCGGGCGTAGATCTTCCATTCCGGGTTGTCGATCTTTAATTGATCCGGGTGGAAGATCAAGTCCATATTGGCTTCCCACAGGCTGTCGATGGTTCCCACGTCCTTCCAATAACCGTGGAAGGAATAGGCGAACAGATTCTGACCGTCGTTAAGCATGGTTGGAATAATGTTTTTCCCGAAATCGTTGGAAGAGGTGGGATCGGCTTCGTCCCGTTCCAGATATTCTTTCAGTTTGCTCCACTTGAAAATGTAAATCCCCATGGACGCTTGATTGGATTTTGGCTGAGCCGGTTTTTCCTGAAACTCGGTGATTCTGCCCTCGTCGTCGGTGGCAAGGATCCCGAACCGGGAAGCCTCTTCCCAAGGAACGTCGATGACCGCTACGGTAGCGTCGGCGTTGGCACGTTCGTGGGCTTCCAGCATCTTGGAATAATCCATGGTGTAGATGTGGTCGCCGGACAAGATCAGAACGTGCTCCGGGTCGTACTGTTCAATGAAGGGAAAGTTCTGATAGATGGCGTTGGCAGTTCCTTTGTACCAATCGGCACCGGAATTTTGCTGATAGGGGGGAAGAACGTAAACGCCACCGTAGAGCCGGTCTAAATCCCAAGGATCTCCGGTGCGGATATACCGGTTGAGGATCAAGGGTTGATATTGGGTCAACACCCCCACGACGGTGATGTCGGAATTGATACAGTTGGATAGGGGAAAGTCGATGATGCGGAACTTCGCCCCAAAGGGAACGGCTGGTTTCGCAACGTTCTTGGTCAGAACTTTCAGCCGGCTGCCCTGCCCCCCTGCAAGGAGCATTGCAATACATTTTTTCTTTTGGATCATAGTAAGACCCTCCTCTGGTTTTGTATGTGTGAGATTTTATGCCTCGGTTCCGCCGGTCGGGTCTTTCTTGCTCGGTCGGTTTCGCCGGTTGTTCGTTATGCGTTTCGGGATTTTTTTAGCGCTTTTTCCTTTGCGCCGATCCGGGGCGTTTTCGGGGGAAGTTTCCGTTTCAGCACGATGGCACCCAAGGGCGGCAGGGTCACTTCCGCAGAATAATTCCGTCCGTGCCAAGGGATACGGTTCGTGACGACGTCGGGATTCTTGATTCCCGAACCGCCGAAGGAAATGTCGTCGGAATTGAAAATTTCTTCGTATTTGCCGAACTTAGGAAGACCGAACCGGTAATTTTCCCACCGTTGCGGGGAGAAGTTGACTGCGACGATCAATTCTTCTTCTGTGCATTTCCGGAGAAAGACCACCACGTTGTTCCGGTTGTCGTCGGGGGAGATCCATTCAAACCCTTCGGGGGCGCAATCTTCCTTCCACAACGCCGGGTGCGCCAGGTAAAACAGGTTGACCGCCCGGGTAAATTCTTTCAGTTTCCGGTGGGGTTCGTAGTCCAGCATGAACCATTCCAGTTCGTTTTCAAAATCCCATTCCCGGAAGGGACCGTATTCGCTTCCCATAAAGAGCAGTTTTTTGCCGGGGTGGGTATACATATAACTCAAAAACGCCCGGAATCCGGCAAACTTGTTTTCGTAAGGTCCGGGTATTTTGTCCAGCAGGGACTTTTTGCCGTGAACCACTTCGTCGTGGGAGATGGGAAGGACGTAATTTTCCGAAAAGGCGTACATAAACGAGAAGGTCAGGTAGTTATGATGGTCTTTCCGGAAAAAGGGATCCAGTTCGATATAGTCCAACATATCGTTCATCCAGCCCATATTCCATTTGAAGTTGAAACCCAATCCCCCTTGATCCGGGTCTTTGGTCACCTTCGCCCAAGAGGTGGATTCTTCCGCAATCATCAACGCGTCGGGAATCCGGGAGTGAACGACGGCGTTCAATTTTTGCAAAAAGGCGACGGCTTCTTTGTTTTCCTCGGTGCCTTCGGCGTTTTTGACTTCAAAATCTTTGCCGAAACTCAGATAAAGCATGGACGTGACCGCATCCACCCGAAGTCCGTCGACGTGGTACTGCTCCAACCAGAACAGCGCCGAGGAGATCAAAAAAGACTGGACTTCCGGTCTGCCGTAATCGAAGACCACCGTTTCCCATTGGGGTTGTTCCCGCTTTTCGTGGGATTTGTATTCGTATTGAAATTCTCCGTCAAAGCGGTACAATCCGTGGGCGTCCTTCGGGTAGTGGGAAGGAACCCAATCCAAAATCACTCCGATGCCCTGCTTATGACACTCGTCTACGAAATACA
>JAZNDV010000191.1:0-4481 GCA_045588285.1 Eubacteriales bacterium | reverse complement strand
ACAGAAACACGTCTTGCAGCATCTGTCCGAAATGACGGCGCAAAGACGCGATTTTAATCTTTTTAACGTCGATTCCGTCAATGAGGATCTGTCCCTTTTGAATGTCATAATTCCGACAGATCAAAGACAAAATCGTTGATTTTCCCGATCCGGTAGATCCAACGAACGCGACGGTCTGATTCGGTTCAACTTTGAAAGAAACGTCTTGCAAAACCCATTCGCCGGGAACGTAGGAAAACCAAACGTTTTTGAATTCAATTTCCCCTTTGATCCCGTCTAATTCGATGGCATCGGGCTCGTCTGTCAACTCCGGCTCGGTATCAAAGACCGTAAAAATCTTTTCCGCTGAAGCAAAAGCGGATTGAAGCCAGTTAAACTGTTCCGCCAGGTTTTGAATGGGATTAAAGAACTTGGAAATATACATATAGAACGTAACGACCGTTCCAGCGGTTATGGTTTGTCCAAGGAACGTAGTGTTGTCAATGTATCCTTTTCCTCCCAAATAAAACAAACACAAAACGGAAGAAATATAAAGCATATATACCATGGGACGAAAAACACCGAATACAAAAATTTGATTCTGTTTTGCTTTCCCCAGTATGCGGCTTTTCTCTTCAAAATCGTTCTTTTTCTGTTCTTCACGATTAAAAATCTGGGTAATTTTAATTCCGGAAAGATTTTCGGAAAGATAGGTATTGATATCAGTCGTACCGTCCTTTACCTTTCGATAAGCTTTCCGGGAAAACTTTCGGAATATCACAGTAAAAAGAACGATAAAGGGAACGAAACATAAGACCATAAGAGTCAGTTCGTAGTTGACGCTGAACATAGCAATCAAAACACCGAAGATAATAAAGAAATTCTTCAAAAGATTGACAATGATGTTCGTGAACATCATGGAAATGGCGTTGGTATCGTTGGTCACCCGAGTGACCAATTTTCCTACGGGAGTTTGATTCAGCTGATTGTGTGACAGCGATTCAATATGAACAAAAAGGTCTTCCCGAATCGAGGACAATATCTTCTGTCCGGTTTTTTGAAGAACAATTGCCTGAATATAGGTACAGATAACGGAAATCACCAAAACGCCGCCATAGATAGCCACGGCAATATAGAGAGACTTTAATTCAAAATCTGTTTTTACAATTTCCTCAATGTAGCCCACGATCAAGGGCGCGACGATATCATAGGCGATGGAAAACGCCATCACCACGATGACGAACACAAAACTCTTCCAATGGGGTTTTGCATACTGCAGTAGCCGGCGTACGATTTCGCCGTCTTTCATATTCCGGTCAAATCCAATGGCTTCTTTCTTGTTTTTCAGCGTTGCAAACGCCACGATAAAAATAATAGAAAGAACTCCGATTATGGAACCAACCAAGAGGATAGGATAATACTCACGCATTTCGTCGGTCTCCTTCCTCTTCCAATCGTTGCAGATTCACCATTCTGCGGTAAGCTGAACAGCCGGCGTAAAGTTCTTCATGGGTTCCCACGGCGACCACACACCCGTCGTCGATAAATATAATCTTATCCATTCGTTCAATAGTAGAGATCCGGTGGGCAATCAATATCGTCGTTTTGCCGGCACGGGTATTCCGCAGATTTTCCAAAATGACATTTTCGGTCTTGGTATCTACAGCAGACACGGAATCGTCTAAAATCAAGATAGGAGCATCTTTCATCAGTGCCCGGGCAATGGATATTCGCTGTTTTTGCCCGCCGGATACGGTAACGCCCCGCTCTCCGAGGACCGTTTCGTACCCTTCTTTGAACTCAGAAATATTACCGTGAACGTCTGCCAACCGCGCGACCGACTCAACTTCTTCCTTCGTTGCGGAATCCACACCAAAAGAAATATTATTGGAAATGGTATCGCTGAACAGGAAATTATCCTGTGGAACGTAGGCGGAAGCGGCGCGAACCTGAGCGATAGGAACGGTATTCACGTCGTGTCCGTCAATGAATAAGGTGCCGTCGGGAACGTTGTACCCCCGTAAGATCAAATCAACGACGGTTGTTTTTCCGGCACCAGTCTTCCCTACCAATCCTACGTTTTCTCCGGCGTTGATGGTAAAGGACACATTTTTCAAGGCATCGTATTCCCCTTCGGGATAACGAAACGTCAGATCACGAAATTCGATCTTGCCGGAAACGTCGCCAAGATCGGTCACGTCTTCACGGTCGATGACATCTTGTTTTGCGTCGAGAAGTTCTCCGATCCGCTTCAAAGAAGCCTTCCCGCGGGAAGTCATTTCCACCAATTCAGAGACAGCCATGACAGGCCAAACGATAGCGTTAAAATAACCGATAAATTCAATCAATTGACCTGCATTGAAATGACCTTTATACACTAAATACCCGCCGTAACCGAGAATAACGCAAATAACCGATTCGACGAAAAGGGTAACGAAGATGCGAAGAAGCGTGGAAGATCTGGTATATTCCACGTTCGCTTTCTCGTTTTGCTTATTTAACTGCTTAAACGCAAGCAACTCTTTCAGTTCTTTCACAAAAGCCTTGATCACGGCAATACCGGAAAAACTCTCTTGCGAAAAATCCGAGAGATCAGAGAACGCTTCCTGGCGAATGTCCCACTTTTTCATCATTGACTTTCCGACAATGGTAGCCACGATTAAGAGAAATGTCATCGGAATTAAGGAAAGAAGGGTCAACATCGAATCCATATTCCACATTTTGACTATAGCAAGAACTCCAAGAAACAGAGCGTCGAAAAACATCATGACGCCCCAGCCAAAACATTCCTGCACAGTGTCCAGATCGTTAGTAAAAAGGGACATAAGATTGCCAACTTTATTTACTTGATAATATTGCCGGGAAAGGTCTTTACAATGATCGAACATTCGATTGCGCAGATCTGTTTCCACCCAAACGGCAGAACCAAAAAAGCAGACACGCCACAAAAAACGCCCAAAAATCATAGCCAAAATGATAAATATCATGGGAAGGCATATTTTATCCAGTAGAAAATTCAGATCAAACGCCGCCGTCTCCCCTGCAGATTCCACAAAACCGTAATTCATTCCGTTAATAACCGTTTTGTATAATTCCGGAATTTTAAGCTGAAAATAGTCAACCATGATCAATGCCGAAAGTCCAAGCAATAACAGCCAAGAATAGCGAAGATAATAGCGGTTTATATGTTTTCCGAATACCATAAAAATTACCTCAAAAAAGATGTACCGCAAGCATTTGCGTCGCAATCGACCATATTATAGCACAAAGCCCTGAATTTGGCAATAGTTTTGAAGAAATTGTTTCCGTTTCTTCATAAATAATTTTTCATTTACATTTTACTCTTTGAAATCAAAACAGCCTACATCAAAGGAGCAAAAATACGAAGAAGCACCAGAAACATACGCTTCCATGCCGGTATTTTTTTCATACTGCCGACAGTAACTTGTCTACACTTTTCCTGGGTAGCCAAAAAGTCGTCGCGGATATCATTCACACAATCGGTTCCATGCATCCAAACAGCACATTCATGATGCAAATATAAACTTCGGTAATCGAGATTAATAGTTCCGACCACGGCAGTGGAATCGTCGGAAACTGCAGATTTTGCATGGATAAAACCGGGGGTATATTCAAAAATCTTCACTCCAGACTCCAGTAAAACGCGATAATAGGAACGCGTAAGAAAATAGACGACCTTCTTGTCAGGAATTCCGGGAGTGATCAGTCTCACATCAACTCCGGATTTTGCCGCTAAGGTCAAAGCGTTTACCATATTGCTGTCAATGATCAAATAGGGCGTTGTAATGTAAACGTAATTGCGCGCTTTGTTTATGAAATTGATGTACATATTTTCCCCGACGGTTTCCGAAGACGATGGAGAGGAACCGAAGGGCTGAACGAAGCCTTTTGCAGAAGAAAATTCCGTTGGCTGATATTGTGAAAAACCCGTGGCAGTTCCCCGGTAAAATTCCCAAACTGACAAAAACATTCCTGTTAGGCCAAAAACGGCTTTCCCATGAAGACGAACGGCAGTATCCTTCCAATGACCGTGTTTCGAAACGTGATTGATGTATTCATCGGACAAATTGATCCCTCCGGTATATCCGATATTCCCATCAATAACACAAATTTTTCGGTGGTCCCGGTTATTGAACCGGGAATTAAAAATATGCCGAAAACGATTGAAAGGACAGCATTGAATTCCTTTTTTCTCCATTTGTTGCGGAAAATCTCCCGGAAGAAGAAAGACGCACCCCAAATCGTCGTACATCAAACGGACATCCACCCCCTCTTTTGCTTTCTGCTCTAAAATGGATCGGATCGTAGTCCACATCTCCCCTTCGCTAATGATAAAATATTCCAAGAATATAAACCTTTTTGCCGCTTTCAGATCCTCGATAAGGGATTCAAACATCTCTTCGCCAACAGAAAAATATCTGACATCAGTTTCGTCGTAAAGTGTTGCGTTTGCATGTTTTTCTAAATATCGAGCCTGAAAT
>JAZNDV010000190.1:0-5125 GCA_045588285.1 Eubacteriales bacterium | reverse complement strand
AAACAAAGCCATCCGCGGGGATGACTTTGCTCTGCCCGACAGAGGAGGAGAAGAACTCCTCTTCTGTCAGAACCGGACCGAATTACTTTCTCAGACCGAGTTTTTCGATGATTGCACGGTAGCGGGTAATGTCCTTCTTCTTCAGATAGTTTAACATGTTTCTCCGCTGACCGACCATCTTCTGAAGACCCCGGCGGGAATGGAAATCCTTGGGGTTGGCTTTCAGATGTTCGGTGAGGTCTTTGATGCGAGTTGTCAGAATGGCAACCTGAACTTCGGGAGAACCGGTATCAACGTCGCTTCTGCGGTTCGCTTCAATGATTTGGGTCTTGGTTTCTTTCAGCATAGTGCTTCCTCCTACGCCGCTTGTTGCGGCAATCAAATTATTCACCAAAAAATCAGCAGCGGTTGGAGTTGTCCTGCAACCGATTTTCGGAATCTTTCATATTATAACACAATAAAGTCCGTTTGTAAAGAGATAATTCTGAATTTTTTCTGAATTTTCAAGAAAATCGGCTCTCCAAGATCGGAGAGCCGGTGGATTTTAGTTAACAACAGACGATAACAAGCATTTTGTCTTCGTCCAGATCGTCCTGCTCCAGTTGATTGCTCCGGATAAATTCCTTATAGGGGCAAGCGTGTTCTTTTGCGATCTTCCATGCGGATTCTCCTTTTGATGCGTAATAAAGAACAACGGCCTCTGCAGGGCGTGGACGGTCGTTTTTTTCGGAAATACCGGTGATCACTTCTCCTATTTCTCTTCCAAAAATAAGTCCGTTCCACCGATATGTGCCGCGGATCTCCAGGTGAGACGCGTCTGCCAAAGACCAGGAAAGATCGGTCAGAATCAATCCTGTATCGTTACGGACGGGATTCTTACAATCGTTTGCGGGTAGTTGCAGCGTAAAGGGAAGTTCCCGTATCGCAGAACATGGGGTGCCGTCGGCATCGTTCATCAAAATTCGGCAGTCCCAGACTCCTTCACAAAGAAGTTTGTCTTCTTCCTGACGGTAATATGTGCCCCGTAATTCCGGTTTTACTTCTACCCATAAAATCCCGGTGCAGGTGCCAATCTCCGCAGTCTCCCGGATCGTTCCGGATTCTTCCACCTGCCAGAAGCGTTCGGTAAGAATCGTTTCTCGGGTGCATTCCACTGTCTTCTTTATCGAGTATGCATCTTCCGTCCATTCCACGTATTCTTCCTCGTAGGCAGTTCCGGACACGTTGATCTCCACGTCGTAACAAACGGTCTGCGATCCGTCGGAAGTTTCGTCTTTCGCCGTTAAATTAGACGAAATCGTTTCAAATGACGTTTTACAGGCGGCTCCCGAATGAATTCCGGGAAGATCTAAGATCTGAGAAACGGGGAAGACTTTTCGCACCGGAAAGGTGGAACAGTCGTCGGCGGCACAAAGCAGATCAATAATCATGTCCGCTTTTACAATCAATTTGTCGGTCAACGGTTTTTGCTCCGTCTCCTTGAACGTTATTTTTGTTTGCAAAATTTCCGTTGCTACTTTTCCGTGATCCATTTCAAATTCGTCGGAGATCCGCAGCGGCTTTATTGCGGAACAAAGCCGTTTTGCCGCCTTCTTTTTGCGGGATTTCGTTTCGCACTCTCCGGGAAGCACCGGCATGGGGATTCCCTTGGTCTGATTAATCTTCACTTGAATCAGAACGGTACAGCGGGCGTAGATTTTTTGAGGATTCAGCGCCCTTGCTACGCAGTTTTTCGGAATCAACGTCACGCGGTAGTCGGCATCTGCATCGCAGTTCATGTCCAACGTACATGAAAAAGGAGCCTGCTGGGATACGGACTTGATTCCGCAACCGTCTTCCGGAAGATAAAGGATCTTATATTCCACGCTTCCTTCTACCGTCAGCCGGTCTCCGGTTCGTACGGCAGAGTTTAACGTGGGGTGCGCTGTGGTCTGTAAAATGCGCAAAATGTTCGGGCAATAGTCGGGCAGGATGATTTCACATTCCGCCCCGGTTTCGCCGTTCCGGTCGGGGGCGAGGGACAAAAGTTGAAGGTTATTCATTTCGGGATTCATGGCGGCACCTCATTTTTGATTGAAATTTCGGTTGATATTCCAATCTATGCTGTCATTGTCCTCATTATGCAAAAAAAGAAAAGTCCGCATCATTCTGCGGACTTATCCATACAAATTAATTATTTTTCTTCTTCGGCGGTTTCCGGTGTTTTCAATTTCGCGATCCGGACGGACTCGATCCTCCGGTCTGAAATTTTTTCGACCTTAAATGAACAACCCTCGTATTCCAAATACAAATCTTCGTTTTCTTCCGGAATATATCCCAAAAGCTTGATAATAAGCCCGCCTACAGTATCGTAATCTTCGTTGTTTTCGTCCAACTCCAATCCGAGGTGTTGGTTGATCTCTGCGATGGAAGCCGAACCTTCCGCCAAAAAAGTGCCGTCGTCTTCAGAACGGATCTCTTCCTCTTCTTCGTCGTATTCATCGTCGATATCACCCATGACTTCTTCAATCAGGTCTTCAATCGTGACGACACCGGAAAATCCTCCGTATTCGTCGACGAGTACTGCCATGTGATTTTTGGAATCTTGCAGCTCGCGATAAAGATCGTCCAACCGTTTTCTTTCGGGAACAAAATAAACATCGTGCATACAGCGGGTAATATCAACGTTCTCAAACCCGACTCGATAGGCTTCGCACAAAAAGTCCTTCAGATACAGAATTCCAACGATATTATCAATCTTGTCCCGGTAAACCGGAATCCGGGAATATTTTTCGTTCAGCATCTCTTCCAGATATTCAGATAAGGGGGCATTCCCGTCAATTAAGAAAACTTCCGTCCGGGGTGTCATGACTTGATCTGCTGTCTTCTCGTTAAAGTCAAAGATTCCTTCCAGCATATCCCGTTCGTGTTCTTCCAAAAGTCCGCTGTCACTGCTTTCTTCCACTAAGGTTTGGATTTCTTCTTTGGAAAGAGCCTCGTCCGCATCCTGTTTCAAGCCGAACATCTTCATCAGAAGGGTAGAGATCAGATTAATCGGGAATGCAATGGGATAGTACAAAAATGTAAAGAATCGTAAAAAACTCCAAAGCCGGTAAATAATCGCATCGGCTCTCTGTTCCGTCACCCGAATGGGAAACAATTCTCCGAACAGAACGAAGACCGCTCCAACGCCGAGAATCAGAATCAGAGTTGCCAGGGGTCCTGCGTAAGCGGTGTTGCCTAACGCAACGGTTAACGATTCTCCAAAAGCAAAAATCATAAGTGCCATTGCGCCCAATTTACATAACGCTCTTCCCGTGCGGATTGCGGCACGAAACAGGTATCCCGGTTTTTCCAGTACGGCGGAAATCTTCTTTGCCACAGGATCTCCTTCTTCAGATTTCCGGTTCAAAAGGGCTTTGTTTAAGGTTTTTATCGCTTCTCCTCCAATGGACAAAAGAGCATTAAGCAACAGCAATAGAACGGTGATTATTATCTGAGGGTACGGGTCTGACATTTTGAGTTAAACTCCTATCTTTTTTCAGTATTTTTCAAAAAAAACAAAAAAACACATAAGACGCTTCTGTTAAAACCGTCCTATGCGATCATTATTGTATTCGGTTGCTGAGTCTTGCTGACTACTTCGAGGGTGGTCGCCCACGGAACATTTCACATCGCTTTGTAATAAGATGTGTTAATTATATCATACTTTCCTCCGGAAGTCAATGGTTGTTGCAGAAATGTCATAATCCGCAAAATCGGACTTTTTTCTGAAAAATCTGCAAGACCCCTTGAAACTTTATAAAAAAAATGTTATAATATTTGAAGTGTACACTACTTATTAATTCCCCTTTCGCATTTTTGTTGCTACGAGGAGTTTTTATGAACAGATCCTTAAAACCGGTCTTTACTTTCGGCGGAGTATTGTTGGCATTGGTCTTTCTTGTTACTGCCGTTATTTTCTTTATCCCTCGGGACAATACGTCTTTTTCATTTGAGTGTTTTCGGCTTCGTCTTGCTGTTTCGGATTTTCTTAAAGACGTGGAAAAAGGACGTTTTGACGATGCTTTTGAACGGGTCTATTGTACCTCTGCCGAAGACGGAATCCAGATCGAAGGCAATGAAAAATGCCGTCAAACTTGGATCGGCCGGGTGTATGCGTTGCGAAGAGAGGACAATACCTATTTGAACGGTTACTCGAATTTGAAGGTCCGAAAGTCAGAGGGTGAATTTACCGTTACCGTCACCCTGTCCGTTCTCCGCCAGGGATACAACGATCCTTTCTATTCCAACGGAAACGTTATCAGCGTAGTTTACGACGATGGTTGGAAGATTGCTTCTGTTTCGCAATACGATCCGTCGTTGCAAACCGATCTGGAGAAGGCTCTTTGCGGTAGTTTTACCTCCGAGGAACGGTCAGAAAGTGAGACCTGATCGTGGATCGGGTTATTCTGCACTGTGATTGTAATAACTTTTTTGCCTCGGTGGAATCTATTGACCACCCTGAATATCGGACTGTCCCTATGGCGGTTGCCGGAGATCCTTCACAGCGGCACGGCATCATTCTTGCCAAGAACGAAAAAGCCAAATCTTTCGGAGTTCAGACGGCTGAGACTATCTGGCAGGCGCAACGGAAATGTCCCAATCTTCTGTTGATCCCTCCCCATTACGAAAAATATGAGGAGGTAAGCCGTCGGATTAATTCCGTTTACCGGAGTTATACGGATCTCGTTGAGCCATTCAGTATCGACGAATCCTGGTTGGACGTAACCGGAAGTCAACGGTTATTTGGGGACGGAAAGACCATTGCCGACCAACTTCGGCGGGAGATCCGGGAAAAAATCGGCGTTACTATTTCCGTCGGTGTATCCTATAATAAAATTTTTGCAAAATTGGGAAGCGACTATAAGAAACCGGACGCTACCACTGTGATTCGTCCGGAAGACGTTCCGGAAATCGTTTGGAACCTTCCGGTCGGCGATCTGTTCGGTGTGGGGCGGAAAATGCGCGTGGAATTGGAGAATCTGGGGCTTCGCACCATCGGAAGTCTTGCCGCTGCAGATCCGGAATTTTTAACCCGCCGATTCGGGAAAGCAGGGCAGACCCTGTCTCTTTACGCCCGCGGGTTGGACGATTCCCCCGTCCG
>JAZNDV010000189.1:0-3886 GCA_045588285.1 Eubacteriales bacterium | reverse complement strand
AAGCAGATATATTTCCTCACTTGCGGTTTCTTTTTCTATGTATTCCTGCTCCGGAGAGAGGTCGTACACACCTATGTTTTCTTCTGTTAGTTCTACGTTTCGTGCGGCAAGCTGACTCTTACGGATAAAGCGACGGAACGTATTTTCAGCGATTTTCCAAGCAAAGCCCCAAAAGGCTTCCTCGTTTTGCAAGTTACGAGCCGAAACGATGATCTCATAAACGATTTCGGATGCAAGGTCGTCAACTTTATCTTTATCATAGAGCTTAGAAAAAGCGTAGCCGTAAATTGCCGTCAAATTTTCAGATAGCAATTCAGATGCTCTTTTGTCGGTCATAGTTGTTCTCCTGCGTTTTGAAAGCTTTCACTTATATAGTGTCAGCGGAAGTGTATCGGTTAATTGTTCTTGGGATTTTTTTATTATATCATAGATTTGTGAAAAAAGATATGGATTTCTTTCCGATTCTCTCTGGACTTATCAAACCTTTGTGATATCCTGTGTGCTGACAAAACGGAAAGGAGTCACACGATGACAACCGAAGAAAAGATAAAAGGGCTGGAGCACCTACTCCGCAAATGCCCCGACGTGATCACCGCGCTCCAAGCGTCAAGGCTGATCCACGTGAGCAAGAACAGCATCCACGCCCGTCCTCGATCATCTTTTTCACGGCGTTCATGTGTCCGATCGCCCTTGACATACGGTTCAAAACCGCCTTGGTGTGCTCGTGTGTATGCTGTTCCATCGTAATACCTCCATATCCCCCCACGGGGGATATTTAAGTATATCACATTTTCTCCGTTTCGTCTATACAGCCCCGCCACAGTTTAAATGATTTTTAATCTTTTATAGTCTGATTGTATGGATAATGGCGGACCATACCAGTATTTGCAATTTAAAAATTTTCGTTTAGCCTTAGCTCTCATATGGTTTATTACATATCACATTGTTAGTTTTTGTTTTGTAGTCAAGCTTTTTGAACAAATTGACATTGACAGAAAAAGAACGAATAACCCGCGTAAAGCGAATTATTCGTTCTTTTTTGGCGGAGATGGTGGGATTCGAACCCACGTGCCGGCTCATCACCGACAAAACGATTTCGAGTCGTTCTCGTTGCGACCACTTCGATACATCTCCGTATTTGATTGTAATCTATGCAAAGAAGTGGTCTACGCCCTCTTGCGGTTCCCGAAAAAACCTGCGCATCCGTGGGTGCTTGTTTTTTTCGACCGCTGCGCCACGTTCGCCTCGCTGTATCCGCCACAGGCGGCGCTTCGGTGACCGTGCCACTTCGATACATCTCCGTATTTGATTGTGTTTGAATTTTGCACGGCTTTTGCAAGGCCGGAATTGAAATGCATTCATCCAAAATTCAAGAAAAATGAAGCATTTGCGAGATATTGCGAGAAAACGAGAGCTTCCGCAAGTTGCAGAGTGATAAGCTCGGCTACCTTTCGAGGCACGCCTCTTCGATCACTTGAGAACTTCTCCATCCGGGGGTGATCCCGCCCAATTATTATAATATATTTCCCTTGATTTGTCAAGGGCTTTTTCAAAAATTTTACCAACGAGATTTGCGGGGTTGTTATTACGGGATTAAACGCTTAAGGATTTGATTTCGGGGTGTTGGTCCATGAAGGAAACGACTTCGGAGAAGGGAATCGTTTCTTTCAGGCGAACCTGCAAAATCATGTTCAAGGTATTGTCATCGCAGGCGGTGACCCGGGAAGAAATAATGGTAATGCCCAATTTCTTTTGCTTTTCTTTCAGCGCTTTGCGGATCTCAGGGGAGTCCACGAGGGTGATTCGGATCTCGCTGTTGGAGTAGGCATCGTTGCCCACGTTGAACCAATGCATGACCAGTTGAACGCCCAAAATTACGGCGGTGACCAAGAACGCCACGCCGTACATGCCGGCACCGCAAGCCATTCCGACGGCTGCCATTGCCCAGATTCCGGCGGCGGTGGTCAGTCCTTTCACGGTGTTTCCGTTTTTGAAGATAACGCCGGCGCCCAAAAAGGAGATGCCGGTGACGACTTGTGCGGCGATACGGGAAGGATCTGCTCCCCGGGTGCCTTCCGTGTAGGTTCCCAGTTCATTGAGAAGATCTGCAAAACCGTATTTTGAGATGATCATGATCAGCGCCGCCCCTACGGCGATAATGCAGTGGGTGCGGATCCCTGCTTCTTTGGAACGTTTGGTCCGTTCCAAGCCAATGACGGCACCGCAGACCATTGCAGCGAGAATACGGACGAGGTAGGTCAATAAAGGGTGAAGGGCGAAAAACGCTTGCACCTGTTCCATAAATTCCATCATAATAATCCCTCCTGTTAAATCGAAATTCCACGGATCGACTTGTTTTCTTGAATTATGCGTAATACGTCTTTCAGCGGGATGGTTCCCAACATTCGGAACCGGAAACGGACGGTGATCGTCCCCGCATCTTCGTTTTTGGTATATTCGCAGGAAAGAAGCCGGGCGCGGTATTGTTTTTTCTTTTTGCGGAGTAAGGGTTGCAGATCTGCGATACGGTCGACTTCAACGGTCACGGTCTGCACGGTGTATCCGAAGGATTCCATGTGGGTGACGTTCAGCACAATGTGAAATAGAATCAAAAGAACCGTTACGCAGAATGCAAGAGCATACATTCCGACTCCGCAAGCCATTCCGATGGCGGCGGTTGCCCAAAGTCCGGTGGCGGTGCTGAGTCCGGAAATGCCGAAAGTATCGCTTTTATAGATGATTCCGACTCCCAAAAAACCGATTCCGCAAACGATTTGACAGGCAATTTGGGTAACGTCCAAGGGACCGGTGAAATCGTTGAATCCGTATGCCGACAGAATCGTGAAAGAACAAGATCCGATACAGATGATGCAGTGGGTTCTCTGTCCTGCTTCCTTGCGCCGAACCCCCCGCTCCAGACCGATTGCCCAACCGCAGAACGCCGCGATTATGATACGCAAGAACAATTCTCCTTGCAAAGAACTCACCGCCTTTCACAGAATTTTATAATCATGAAACGTTATCCTGAATTTTTATCTCTCTTTCAAGGAAAAATGAGTAGGGTTCAAAAAGTTTCTGCGTGCCGATGAAAAAAGAGGAGAGAGACGCTGTGTCGTGTCTCTCCCACAAAATCAACCGTTGTATGCCGCTTCGTCGCAGATGACGGTAACGTCGGGGTGCAGATTCAGCATGGTTGCGGGACATTGGGTGGTGATTTTGCCCGACAGCAGTTTGGAGATTGCGTCGTGCTTGTTCTTTCCGCTTGCCATGATGATGATACTGCGGGCGGTGAAAATACTGCCGATGCCCATGGTCAGCGCTTGCTTGGGAACTTCGTCGATGGAGGCGAAGAACCGGGAGTTGACCTGAATGGTGTCTTCGGTCAGGTCTACCAAGTGGGTGCCGGCAATCAGTTCTTCGTCCGGCTCGTTGAATCCGATATGACCGTTCTGCCCGATGCCGAGGATCTGCAGGTCAATGCCGCCGAGGTCTGCGATGATCTTATCGTACCGAGCCCCTTCCGCTTCCGGATCTTCGGTCATGCCGTTGGGAACGTTGGTATTTGCTTTGTCAATATTGACGTGATCGAACAATTTATCGTTCATGAAATAACGGTAGCTTTGATCGTTGTCGGGTTTGATGGGATAGTATTCGTCCAGGTTGACCGAACGAACGGCGGAGAAATCCAGCGTTCCGTCCTTACATTCTTTGACTAATTGGGCGTACATTCCTTCGGGGGTGGAGCCGGTGGCAAGCCCCAGCACACAGTTTGGTTTATTTTGAATCAGGGCTGAAACGATTTTTGCCGCGGCAGAAGACATTTCAGTATAGTCTTTGGTTACGATGACGTTCATAATATTCCTCCAAATATTCAAAGGCAGTTGAT
>JAZNDV010000188.1:0-5471 GCA_045588285.1 Eubacteriales bacterium | reverse complement strand
CAATCCCGTTTGTTCCCCTCGGGTCGACGATTGCATCTGGAACATAGAATAGGTGCGTTTTGCAATAAACGATGCTACGAACAGAGAAATGGGCGTAACAAGAACGACCACAAAGGCAATTCGGTAATCCAGAACGAGCATGATCGCAAGGGTTCCGAGAATCGTGGCAATCCCGGTAAAAAGTTGCGTAAAGCTCAAAAGCAGACCGTCGGCAAACGCATCAACGTCGGCAATGACCCGGCTGACGAGGTCCCCCACCGGGTGCGAATCCAAATACCGCAAGGGCAGGACGGAAATTTTTGAAAAAGCGTCTCGGCGAATATCACGCACCATACCGTAGGTCAGGCGGTTATTGCAAAAACTCATACTCCATTGAGCAACGGAAGTCACGGCAACCGCAATTCCGATCCGAAGAATGATTCGGAAAATTTCCGGAAAATCCACGTTTCCCGCGCTCACAATTTCGTCGACTGCCTGCCCGGTTAAAATAGGAACGTACAGGGTAAGAGCAACGGTTAGCAACGCTAAAATAAGGGATAGCGCAAGGTATCCCCAATAGTGGCGGAGATAGGAAAAAACGGTTTTTAATGTTTGTTTTCGATTCATACCGATTCCTCCCGTTCAAATTGAGAATAATAAATTTCCTGATAGACGCCGCAGGTAGAAATCAGTTCTTCGTGAGTTCCCATTCCCACCACTTCCCCATCATCCAAAACGAGAATCAGATCTGCATGGCAGACCGAAGACGCCCGCTGAGATACGATAAAGGCCGTCGGTTGAAAATCCAGTTGTTTCAACGCCGTGCGCAACGATGCTTCCGTGGCGTAATCAAGGGCGGAAGCGGAGTCGTCCAGGATCAAAATTTCCGGTTTGCGCACCAAGGCACGGGCAATGGTCAACCGCTGCCGCTGACCGCCGGAAAAATTCCGTCCCCCTTGTTCGACGGGTTCGTCCAGTCCCCGTTCCTTTTTCCGGATAAAATCTTCTGCTTGCGCAGTTTTAAGAGCCTGCCACAGTTCTTCGTCGGTGGCGTTCTGATTGCCCCATTTCAGATTATCGCGAACGGTACCTCGGAACAGAACCGCCTTTTGGGGCACGATTCCCATTCGTTTCCGAAGGGCTTCCACATCGTATTGACGAAGGTCTGCTCCTCGATAAAAAACAGTCCCTTGGGTTGCATCGTAAAACCGGGGAATCAAATTGATCAAAGAGGATTTTCCCGAACCCGTCCCGCCTAAAATCCCAACCGTCTGCCCTGCTTTCACAGAAAAACTAACCGAAGCAAGAGCCGGATGCGCTTCAGAATAGTATTGAACTGAAACGTTTTCAAAGCGGATAATTTCCTCAGTTTCTTCACTTTGCGTGCGTTTTCCGGAAGTTTGAGAGGATTTCAGATCAAAGACGTCGCTGACACGCTTTGCTCCCGCCAAAGCCTTAGTGACGGTAACGACCAGATTGGCAAATTTGACGAGTTCCGTTAAGATCTGAGACATATAATTGATCAGAGCCACGACCATACCCTGGGTAATAATTCCCACGTCGACGCGAATGGCACCAACATAGATCAAAACCACGATCCCAAGATTTACGATAACGTAGGTTAAAGGATTCATCAAGGCGGAGATCCCGCCGACTTGACATTGATAATCCGTCAGTTCTTCATTTTTATGATTAAACTCCGATTGTTCACCGTCTTGCTTGTTAAAAGCTCGGATTACGCGGACGCCGGAAAGATTTTCCCGGGTCTTCAGTAAAATTCCGTCCACCATTTTTTGAACGCTTTTATATCTCGGCAAAGTGATGCGCATAATCAGCCAGATCACGAGATATAAAAGAGGAATGACGGCAACGAAAATGAAAGCAGACGTAGGATCAATGACAAAAGCCATGATCATAGCGCCCAGAACGACGAAGGGAGAACGGAGCAATAAACGAAGGGTCATATTTACCCCCGTTTGCATCAGGTTTATATCCCCGGTCATACGGGTGATCATGGTGGAAGTTCCGAGGGTATCAATTTCCTTGTAAGAAAGGGATTGAAGGTGGGAAAACAACGCTTTTCGAACCCCAGCGGCAAATCCCACGGCGGCTTTTGCAGAGAAATACTGTGCCGTAACGGCAGCAATCAATCCAACGATCCCCAACGCAATCAAAACCAAACTCATTCGAAGAATATACCCCGAATCACGGTTGGAAATTCCGGTGTCGATCATGGCAGCCATAACCAAAGGAACCAACAGTTCCAAAATGGCTTCAAACATCTTAAACAGCGGTGCCAAAACCGTTTCTTTCCGATACGGTTTCAGATAAGTCAAAAGTTTTTTCATTATCTATCTCCGAACATCAATTTCTAAACGTATCTTTAATCTCTATGTATTTTACCACAAAATGGGAGGGAAGTCAAGGGCAAAGAGCGAATCGTTGTTCCTCTGATTCGACAAGAGGAAAAAGAATCGGATAGTTCAGTTTTTTGTCGAAAAAAAACTCTTGCAGATGCGGTTCTAATATGTTATAATAATAATGTATTTTTTCAGTTCAGTACACCAAAGTATGCAGCAAAGGACGATAGGGCATGGACAGAATCGGCTTTAACAACGAGGAATATCTGAAACTTCAGACTCAGCACATTAAAGAACGGATCTCCAATTTCGGTGGAAAATTGTATCTTGAAGTTGGCGGAAAGTTGTTTGACGACTTTCACGCTGCCCGGGTCTTGCCCGGATTTCAGCCGGATTCCAAGATCCGTATGCTTCGGCAGTTGAAGGATCAAGCGGAAGTGGTTATCGTCATCAGCGCCTCTTCTATTGAGCAGAGCAAAAAGCGCAGTGACCTTGGGATCACCTACGATATGGAAGTTTTGCGTTTGATCGACGCTTTCACCGAATGCGGTCTGTACGTCGGCAGCGTAGTGATCACCCAGTACGCCTCCCAACCTCTTGCCAATGCATTTCAGAAGCGGTTGGAAAATCTCGGAATCCGCGTTTACCGTCATTATCCGATCCCCGGGTATCCCTCAAATACGAAATTGATCGTTAGCGATGAAGGATACGGCAAAAACGATTACATTGAAACTACCCGCCCTTTGGTCGTAGTAACGGCTCCCGGTCCGGGAAGCGGAAAGATGGCAACTTGTCTTTCTCAGTTATATCACGATCACAAGCGGGGAATTTCCGCAGGTTATGCAAAATACGAGACCTTCCCTATTTGGAATTTACCTCTAAAACACCCGGTAAATCTTGCGTATGAAGCGGCGACGGCTGATTTGAACGACGTAAATATGATTGACCCGTTCCATTTGGAGCATTACGGAAAAACTGCGGTAAACTATAACCGTGACGTTGAGATCTTCCCGGTTCTGAATGCAATTTTTGAAAAGATTTCCGGAGCCTCGCCCTATCACTCCCCCACGGATATGGGAGTTAATATGGCAGGTTTTGCCATTGCCGACGACGAAACCGTGAAGCAAGCGGCGCGGAATGAGATCATTCGCAGATATTACAACACGCTTTGCCGGAAACGGGGCGGAATCGCCGACGACAACGAAGTATACAAGCAAGAACTGATCATGAATCAGGCGGAATGTTCCCCGGAAGACCGTTCCTGCGTTCGTGCGGCGTTGCTTCGAGCGGAATCCACGGGAGCCCCTTCCACCGCCATTGAACTGAACGACGGAACCATCGTTACGGGGCGCACCTCTCCGCTGTTTGGGTCGTCCTCTGCCTGTCTGTTAAACTCTCTGAAAGTTCTTGCGGGAATTCCCCATGAAGTACAGGTCATCTCTCCTGCGGTTATCGAGCCGATTCAGGAGTTGAAAGTAAAGAATCTTGGAAACCACAACCCCCGGCTTCATACCGATGAAACTTTGATCGCTCTCTCGGTTTCCGCCACCACGAACCGGGCGGCGGCGCAAGCGATGAAAATGCTTCCGAAACTTGCGGGGTGCGAGGCTCACTCTACCGTAATTCTTTCCTCAGTTGACAGTGACGTTTTCCGCAAATTGGGGGTAAATTTAACCTGCGAACCCCAATATCAAAACAAACGACTTTATCATAAATAAAATTCGGAGGTTCTTATGTACGAAAATTACCTTGACACCATTGGTTTTGTTCGCGAATACGATGCTGAAGTTTCTGCCGCAATGGAGCTGGAGCTTGGAAGACAGCGGGATAACATCGAGCTGATCGCATCGGAAAATTACGTATCCCCTGCCGTTATGGCGGCTATGGGGTCGGTTTTGACCAATAAATACGCAGAAGGTTACCCGGACCATCGCTATTACGGCGGCTGTCAATACGTAGATATCGTCGAAAACATTGCAAGAGAACGGGCAAAGAAACTCTTTCATGCGGAACACGCAAACGTTCAGCCCCACTCCGGCGCTCAAGCAAACATGGCAGCCTACGCAGCAATTCTGCAACCGGGCGACACGGTCATGGGAATGTCCCTTGCAGAAGGCGGACACCTGACCCACGGCTCCCCCGTCAATGCGTCGGGAAAGCTCTATAAATTCATTCCCTACGGCGTAGACGAGAACGGATATATTGATTACGATAAAATGCTGGAAACGGCAAAGGAATGCAAACCGAAATTGATCGTTGCAGGCGCGTCTGCTTATCCCAGAACCATTCATTTTGATAAAATTTCTGCCATTGCAAAGGAAGTCGGCGCGTACTTCATGGTAGACATGGCACACATTGCAGGTCTTGTTGCCGCCGGAATCCACCCGAATCCCGTCCCCTATGCAGACATTGTCACCACAACGACACACAAAACCTTACGAGGGCCCCGCGGAGGATTGATCCTGTGTAAGGAAGAATTTGCAAAAGCGGTGGATAAAGCGATTTTCCCCGGAAATCAAGGAGGACCTTTGATGCACGTGATTGCGGCAAAAGCAGTTTGCTTTGGAGAAGCCTTGAAGCCGGAGTTCAAGGAATATCAAAAGAGAATTGCGGAAAACGCACAGATCCTTGCTCAATCGCTCCTGTCAAAAGGGTTGAAACTCGTTTCCGGAGGTACGGACAATCATCTGATGCTTCTTGATCTTCGAGGGACGGGAGTCACCGGAAAAGAATTAGAACACCGTCTGGACGAAGTCCATATCACGCTGAACAAAAACGCCGTTCCCGCCGATCCCGAAAAGCCGATGGTTACAAGCGGCGTCCGAATCGGGACTCCTGCCGTTACCACTCGCGGATTCGGAAAAGACGAAATGCTTAAAATTGCGGACTTTATTGATTTGACGATCCGCGACTTTGAAAACAGCAAAGAAACCGTTCTTGCCGGCGTTGCCGAAATTTGCAAAAAGTTCCCCATGTATTAAAAAAGAATGCTCTGCCATGTCGATGGCAGAGCATTCTTATATCATAAATCCAATTCCTGCCGCAATTTCCGACGAAAATCTTCCGTACTGTCCCAAAGAACGCTGAGAAGAACGATGGCGGATACGATAATAAATACAAGTCGGAGGCCAA
>JAZNDV010000187.1:0-3609 GCA_045588285.1 Eubacteriales bacterium | reverse complement strand
CGACTTGATGTCACCGCCCAAAACGATCCGATTCATCTTTTGATCCGGATCGGGGTTGGGTATTGCGGAAAAAAGTGCCTTTGTGTAAGGATGCAGTGGATTTGCAAATATCTCTTCCTTAGTGCCGTACTCCATCATGGAACCCAAATACATGATCAGGATCTTGTCGGAAATGAATTTCACAACGGACAGATCATGGGAGATGAAGAGATAGGTCAGGTTGTCCTTCTCCTTCAGATCTTCCAAAAGGTTAATGATCTGAGACTGAATAGAAACGTCCAAAGCCGAAACACATTCGTCACAAACAACGAATTTTGGGTTCACTGCAAGAGCTCTTGCAATGCAAATTCTCTGACGCTGACCGCCGGAGAATTGATGGGGATAGCGGTTATACATATATTTCTGCAAACCGCATTCTTCCATAACTCGGAATACGTGTTCCTTCATTTTGGGAGAGCCGGGTTTATAGAACTTATGCGTGATCAGACCTTCTTCAATAATCTGTCCCACGGTCATACGGGGGTTCAGGGAAGAGTAGGGATCCTGGAAGATGATCTGCAAGTCCTTGCGGAGCAGACGCATTTCCGCTTTGTTCAAACGGGAAAGGTCGATTCCGTTGTCCAACATCGCTTCGTATTTGGAAAATTCTTCCTCTTCCACATACTTTGCTTTCAGCGCGTCGATTTCCAGATCAACGTTGGAGATCGAAGCGGCAATTTTGTCGCTTTCTTTTTGCAATGCATTGATCTTTACGTTGATCTTTTCCATCTTTGCGGGGTTCTGTTTGTCGCCGTTATTATTTTCCAAAATTTCAATTTCCAATTTCGCATCGGAAATTTTTTCGTTTAACTTTGCCATGCGGACGGAGTATCCATACCGCTCCAACAAAAGCGTTGCGCCTTCTTTGGTATCCTTTGCAACGAATCCGCCCAAAATTTTGGCTACGTTGTCCAATGCTGTTTTTGCATCGGCAACGGCAAGATTTTTTTCTTGAAGATCAAAGAAGGTTGCGTTATCGCCTAAGGTCTCACATTTTTCGGTAAGTTCCTTTGCTTTTCGTTCAGCATCACGGTATTTTTCGACGAAAGCAGTTGCATGGCTAAGGGTATCGTGCACGTACTGCGGTGCTACCGCGTCAATCGTGCGACCGTAATACATACAGTTTCCCGCAGTTTGTTCGTAGATCTGAAGAAGTACGCGCCCCAGAGTGGATTTTCCGCAGCCGGATTCTCCGACCAGACCAAAGGTTTCTCCTTCAAAAATATCAATGGATATATCCTCGTTTGCCCGGGTGTAGAGTTGTTCTTTCTGGAAAACCTTGGTTTTTGCCAGCGGAAAATATTTTTTAAGATTGTTGATTGACAGTAATTTGTTCATGTTCTGCGCTTCTCCTTTCCGCTTTTTCCGGATAGAAGCATCTCACGTACTGATTTTCGTCTACCTTGACAAGTCCGGGTTCTTCGTCAATGCATTTTTGCGTGCAGTACTTACAACGAGGTGCAAATTTACAACCCTTGGGAAGATCCAGCGGGTGGGGAACTACCCCGGGAATGGGGTCTAATTTGGAACGGTCGTCATTCAAGCGGGGGATAGAGAACATCAAGCCTTCCGTGTAGGGATGGCTCTGCTTACAGTCCGCAAAAATAATCTTTGCGGGAGCTTGTTCGACCACTTGGCCGCAGTACATGACCACAACGTCGTCTGCCATTTCATTGATAACTCCAAGATCGTGGGTGATGAACATAATGGCAGTCCCGTTTTCTTTTTGCAGATTGTTCATAAGTTTCAGAATCTGAGCCTGAATGGTTACGTCCAATGCCGTGGTGGGTTCGTCTGCAATCAGAATGTCGGGTTTACAAGCCAATGCCATAGCGATCATTACACGTTGTCTCATACCGCCGGAAAGCTGATGAGGATACTGTTTCGCCACCGATTCGGGGTTTGGAATCTGAACTTCCCGCAGCATTTCGATGCACTTGGCTTCGGCTTCTTTTTTAGAAAGCTTTTGATGAATGATAAAGGGTTCGGAAAGCTGCTGTTTAATGGAGAAGACAGGGTTCAGGCTGGTCATCGGTTCTTGGAAAATAACGGAAATACGATTCCCGCGGATATGATACAGATCCTGAGTAGGAAGGTGAACCAGATCCTTGCCGTCAAAGTTGACTTCTCCGCTTGCAATGTATCCGTTTGCGTCCAACAAGCGAAGGATACTCATGGCAGAGACGCTCTTCCCGGAGCCGGATTCCCCAACGATACCAAGGGTGCGTCCCCGTTCGATGGAATAGGAAACGTCATTTACGGCTTTGACCGTACCGTTTCTCGTTTTGAAATAGGTGTGCAGATTTTTAACTTCAAGTAACGGCATTATTTTTCCACCTCCGATTTGGGATCCATGATATCACGGAGCGTATCGCCGATGATGTTGATACAAATAACGGTGATCGCAAGGAACAGTGCAGGGAAGATCCAACGCCACCAGAAATGCTGAATGACGATGGAGTTGCGGCATCCGTCGAGCATATTACCCCAAGTGGGACGGGGCAATTTTACGCCGAAGCCCAAGTAAGACAGAGAGGATTCCGTCAACATACAGGTCGCGAAGTCCAGCGTCAAAGAAACGATGATAACCGAAACCACGTTGGGCAGAATATGCTTAAACGCGATACGGCCTTCCTTGATTCCCATGGATTGGGCAGCCACAACGAATTCTTTTTCCCGTTCTGCCAAAATCTGTCCGCGAACCAGCTTTGCAAGTCCGGTCCAAGACAGAAGCCCGAGGATAATCATGATAATAAAGATTCGGGTGTCTTCCTGCAAGCTGCTTCCTTGTAGAATGGCAGAGAGAACCAACGCAAAAGGAAGGAACGGAATGGCAGAGAAGATTTCGGTAATGCGCATCAACAGAAGATCGACCCAACCTCCGAAGTATCCGGAAATACAACCGACGATAATGCCAATGATCGAGGAGACGATGACGGCGACGGCACCGATGGTCATGGTCATGCGGCCTCCGTTGACCACGCGGTTCAAAATATCACGACCGAGATCATCAGTTCCCATCAAATAACCGCGCAACCCCCATTTTTCGACGAGTTTGCCGTCTTTGAAAGCGTAGTTTTGGAATCCGGAGGCAAATACCGTATCCACGGAATCTTCAGCAGTCAATTTTTTAGGAACATCGGTTTGGTTTAATGCACCGTTGCCCCACGCGTAAGCTTTTCCGCTTTCGGTAGTGAGCACGAAGTGGCGGGAGCCGGACGCAACCGATGCGATTCTTTCGCCTTGAGGAAGTTCCGGTCCGGTGGTGATCGCACCAAGAGAAATCAGTTCACTGTCGTCCAGAAGAAGAACGATACTGTCTCCCGTCGATGCGATATCCACAACCTTGCGGTTTCCGATATATTCTTGCGTGTTTTGTCCGCGGTAAATTTCATATTGTTTGTTGCTTCCGGTGATAAACTTTCCATCTTCGGTAATACCAAACATATTTGTGTTGGTAAAGCAAATCTTTGAAAGTTTAATATTTTCGTTTTTGATGGCGCGGTAAATGGAATCCAGATTGATACATTTTGCCATTGCGTTTCCCCAAGCGTAAAGGGTTCCGTCGTT